>CAVBOS010000050.1:0-11670 GCA_963597005.1 Lachnospiraceae bacterium | reverse complement strand
GACATTTCTGTCCACAACTCTGAACGGAACAGCGTTTGCCGTGCCGTACTTGTTTCCGATGATTTCCTTAGTGTTGAAATAATAAATTCTCTGGTCGTTTGCCGTCTCACCGCCAAAGGTGAATCTCTTGCCCATGGTGAGAAGCGTTGCCTTTATGCTTTCTCCGAGATTTCCCGAGAAAATCGAAGGCTCAGTCGATGTGTCATAGGTATACTCACCCGGAACAGCACAAATATCCACTACCTTGCCCTGCTCAACGATAATCATGCACTGACCGTCGGCAACAGCAATAACAGAACCGTTTGTGATGATGTTGTCCGAGCCCTTGGAGGAAAATCTTCCCGTAACCTTTTTCTTGCCTTTTACCGCAAGAACATCTGCGGGGATTGCCTCACAATAAAAATAATCTTTATAGCTGTCCGCCAAAACTCCGCTTGCCGAGTTGATTGCAGCTGATATAAGTCCCATAAAATCTACCGCCTTTCAAGCATATATTGTTTTTCTTTGTCTTTTCTTAATCGTAACAGATATAGTAACTTAATCTAATACTTATACTCAGATTATATCAAAAATATAAACAAAATACTATAGCATTTTTATCATTTTTTGAACATTTTGTTTCCCCTCCGAATCCTCCCTCCAATCGGCTTTGTCTTCTTTGCTTTGCGGCACTGTCGGAAAAAGCTGTTTGATATATTCATATTTTTATGGTATAGTTATTTTTTGACAGCATATTAGGATAGGGGGGTGTTACGGTGATATCTATTCTAAAGAAAAATGCTCTCAAATTCATAGATAAATTTCTCTCTGACAGATGTGACGCCATGGCGGCACAGGTAGCATTTTACATCGTTATCTCCTTTGTTCCCTTCATAATGCTGCTGCTTTCCACGCTATCGAGCATCAAGCTTGACGGCTACAGCATACTCGAAAGTCTTATATCAAGACTGCCCGACACAGCGTCAAGCTTTCTGCACAGCCTTTTCTCTAAGGACAGCATTTCCACATTCGGAATGGTCTCGGTCACAGCGGTAACAACGCTTTGGTCGAGCTCAACGGCAATGTTCTCAATCGTAAAGGGACTCAACGATATTTTTATGATAAGAGAGAAAACAAATTACTGGAAGGCAAGGGGCATTTCTCTCATCTATACTCTTGCGTTCGATGTTGCGATAGTAATCACAATCGCAATCAACGTTTTCGGCGGAACGGTCTACAACTGGCTTTTGCATCTGACGAGCTTCCCTGTTGCCGACTTTCTGCACAACATTAAAGATTACTTCAGCTTCGTATTTCTCTTCATATTCTTTACGTTTACGTTCAAGCTCATTCCCTCAAAGGCTAAGGTTAAATTCAAATTTGCCGTGTTCGGCGGACTTGTCTCCACCGTAGGCTGGCTTCTTTTCACTTTCTTCTTCTCCGTCTTTGTCGAGAATTTTGCTCACTACGCCTCTGTCTACGGCTCTCTTGCCGCCATCGTTGTCGTAATGCTCTGGCTGTACTTTTGCATGTACATCATGTTTTTCGCGGGCGAGATAGTCGCTTGGCTGCAGTTTAGTTCTCTCAGAAAAGAGCTTTCTGCGTTTCTGCGTGAGAAAAAAGAGCAAATCGAGCTTAGAAAAGCTCAGAGAAAGCAGGCAAAAGCCGACGCAAAGCTCATTAGAAAAAACAAACGCAATCCTAAAAAATATCCGCTTCCCGAGAGACTTCAGGAAACCGAACCAGAGCCCGAGCTTGCCGACGTCGAGAATATGACCGATGTCCCAGACAGCTACTACAACAAAAATTCTTAACTTACTACCCAACACGAAGGGAGGACTCCTCTTGGCAGAAAAAATCTTGAAAGCCGACTTTGAAGAAACCTACCGAAACTACTGCGATACGGTTTATAAAATTGCCTTTATACACATCAAAAAGCCCGATGATTCCAACGACATAGTTCAAGAGGTCTTTTTAAAGTATCATTTAACCAAAAAGAGCTTTGCTGACGAAAAGGAAAAAGAAGCTTGGCTTATTCGCAGTGCGCACACGGCGACCATGGATTATTTCAGAACAAAAATGCGCAAGGAAATACGCATTAAAGATATGGAAAAAATGCATCTTCCGTTTGAAATCGACGATACTCTCGCCATACTTCTCACCATGCCCGATAAATTCCGTACGCCTATGTTCCTTCATTATTCCGAGGGATATTCAGCGGAGGAAATTGCCAAAATTCTTCACAAGTCAGTATCCGGCATTAAGTCCAATCTCGAGCACGGCAAACAGCATCTCGATAAAAAGCTTGGAGGTGAAGTCCGTTGAAAAAAGATAATCTTCTCGATAAGGAAACCTTAAATAAAATAGTAAAGGAGGACGAAGTCGATAATTCCGACCTCACCCCTGAGTACCTCGAGCCGACGGAAGCACCTGACAATCGCTCCCGTGAGCAGAAAATCAAGGATGCATTTGATTTAATCGTAAATGACGACTATTCTTCAAATCACTCGTTTTATGAGATCAAAAGAAATCTCGATAAAAAGGGCTTTGTGACCAAGCAGAGACTCAAATTCTTCAAGCACACATTCGACAGATTCGTGCCGCTTGTCGCATGCCTTTGCATTGCGGTTGTAGTCTATGCTTTCTTAGCCGTTCACAACGGTTGGCTTACAGGCTCTTCCTATGTTGAAAGCACGGAAATGGTAACAAGCGAAGGCTATGTCTACGAGGGCGAAGACAGTACCGTAGCCGCCGCCAAAAGCTATTTTGACGGAAGCAAAACCTACAACAATGTAGAAATCGGTGATAATTCAAAAAGCGAAACAAGCGAAGCAGAAACTGACAACGGAATTGACCTCACCTCAGTGCTGACGGGAGAAAGCTTCCACCTCGACGAGAGCCCCTCCGACTTTTTCGAGCTTTGGGATAAGCTTAAAGAGATGAAAGCCGTCCCTGATGACATCGAGCTTATTTCTTCATCTATCGATTCCACAAGCTCCAACAATATCGTTGTGGTGCTTGACTTCAATTCGGCACTTCAGGATTATGCGGACACTCAGAGTGATACGGAATTTTTGCAGATTATCGCAGACAACTTCTATGCACTCAATTCCGACTACGCTAACTTCACATTCACCTGTGACGAAACTCCCGTAACTGTGAATTCCTCAGAAGTCGGAACAATCACAGCAAAATAAACTTTCATAAAAGCTAAACGGACGGTTAATAAAAACCGCCCGTTTTTTTTGTTTTATTCATTCAGAAATCAGGAGAAATACTTTTCCTTGATTATATCGACAGGCATATCCTCACCCGTCCAAAGCTTGAAGGAAGCCGCTCCCTGATAGAGAAGCATGTAGAGTCCGTTGCCCGTCTTGCATCCTGCCTCTTTAGCCTCACGAAGGAATCTTGTCTCCTTAGGATTGTAGATTACATCGAATACGAAAAGTCCCTCACGGAACATGCTTGTGTCTGTAATCATTGTCTTATCGGCGTTCGGTGCCATTCCGACAGAAGTTGCATTAACGAGAATCGCGCTGTTTGCAATTGACTCTCTTAAAGCCTCAGTGTCGGCATAATCGTGAATGCTTACCTTGCAGCTTGTGCGCTCGTTAAGCTTGGCGACAATCTCTTCTGCTCTTGCATAAAAATTATCCTTGATATTGAAAACCTCAATCTCAGCAACGCCGTCAAGAGCCGCCTGAATGAGAATTGCGGTAGCCGCTCCGCCTGCACCGAGAAGAGTCATTTTCTTTCCGATGATGTCCACGCCGTTTTCCTCGACAGCCTTCATGAATCCGATACCGTCGGTTGTGTAAGCGGTGAGAACTCCGTTATCGTTTACGATTGTGTTGCATGCGCCTGAAATCTCCGAAGCAGGAGAAAGCTTATCGGCAAGCTTGCACATGATGTTTTTGCCCGGCATGGTGATATTCCAGCCTCTTGCGCCCATGGTGCGAAGTCCCTCGACAGCTGTGGGCATCTTGTCCTCGGGAACGTCAAATGCGAGGTATGAGTAATCAAGTCCCAATTGGTCGCAAGCCTCATTGTGCATTTCAGGAGAAATGCTGTGTGCTACCGGGCTGCCGAGCAGGCACAATAAACCCGTGTGTCCTGTGATATGTTTTGCCATAATGTTACCCTTTCTTTTCCTTGTGTATCTAATTGTTTTCAATTGCCAAATAATTAATAGCTTTAGGTTATCACATTAATACAAAAAAAGCAAACATAAAATAAACAAAAACGCGTGCAATCGGAAATTTTCCGTGCACACGCTTTGTTTAAAAGAATATTTTCAACACACTCCGTGTTCTTGTGAGCGGTACTAAACCGTTATCCGATTAAAAATCAGATACCGAGCTTCTCCTTCATGTAATCAACAGGAGTATCCTTGCCTGTGTAAAGCTTGATTGCGATGAGTGCCTGGAAGAGCATCATGCTCATGCCGTTGTAAACCTTATCGCAGCCTGCTTCCTTAGCCTGCTTCATCATAACAGTCTCACGAGGAGCATAAACTGTATCTGTAACGATGAGGTCCTTCTTGAAGTATGAAGGATCAGGAATGTTGGAGAGATCCTCGAGCGGATGCATACCAACGCCTGTAGCATCGCAGAAAAGGTCAGCCTCGTGCATCTTCTCCTTGAGGAGATCGTGGTCAGCAAGATCATACATTGTAGCCTTGCAGTTTGTGTTCTTGTTGATGAGGTCAACAATCTCTTCTCCACGGCTGTAGAACTTATCCTTGATGTTGAAGATTGCCATCTCAGAAATTCCGTCGAGAGCACCGCGAACTGCGATAGCTGTAGCAGCTCCGCCTGTTCCGATAAGAACCATCTTCATTCCCTTGAAGTCGATTCCCTCTTCGGTAATTCCCTGCCAGTAGCCCATACCGTCTGTGTTGTAGCCCTTGAGCTTGCCTGTTACGTTGCCGTTCTCGTCACGCATGTTAACAACAGTGTTGATAGCTCCGCAAAGTCTTGCAGCCTCGTCAACCTCATCAAGATACTTGTGAACAACTGTCTTGTTAGGCATGGAGATGTTGGAGCCGAGCATCTTAAGTGCACGAATGCTCTGAACAGCATCCTTAAGGGAATCGTTATCAACCTCGAATGCGAGCTGGATAACGTCGTCACCGTTCTTGTCATAAGCGAGGTTATGAGTTGTTGGAGACTGTGTATGACGGATAGGATAAGCCATTAAGCCGACTAATTCTGTATGACCTGTAATGTTTGGCATAACTTTTGTCCTCTTTTCTTTGTTCTGTGAAAAATGTAAAGTTATTTTTATTTTGTGGAGAGAGCTTTTCGCCCTCTCCTGATTGATTTAGTTAATTACTCGAGCGGATCGAGGAATAAGAAGCCCTGATCCTCGAGTACGTTGAGGATTGCACGACCCTCCATGGTACCCTCCATGATGCGTCTTGCTCTTACGGAGTCACCGATATTGTAGACATAAGTATGAGTGTCCTCAAATGCCTTCTGAAGTTCAGGAAGAATCGGGTTGTTAGCACGCATACCGAGGCAGTTGAATCCGTAATCAAAGTCGAGGTCTGTGATCTCGCCGTTCGGAAGCTTAACTGTGAATGCGTTCTCCTTAACCTCCTGAAGAGCAGTGTTGACATACTCCTTGACGCCGTAATCATCAAATGTCTCTCTCATGGAGCACTTTGTGATTGGGTCTGCGAGCATACCGATCTGCGGAAGCATATCGACGATTGTGCACTCTGCGCCTCTTGGTGCGAAGTACTCGATAACGTCAAGACCGACCATTCCGCCGCCGACTACGACAACCTTCTTGCCCTTGCATGCATCATCAGGATACTTGCCTGCGTTGAGATTGTTGATCATGTCGAAGATAGTTGCGACGTTGCCCGCCTCAATGTTCTCCTTGAGACCCTTAATCGGAGGTACAAGCGGAACAGAACCTGTTGCGTTGACAACGATGTCAGGCTTGAACTCGTTGATCTTGTCGATTGTAGCCTCTGTATTGAGGAATACATAGAGGTTGTTGAGCTTAGATGCTCTTGCCTCGAGGTACTTCGGGAAGTCCTTCATACGTGTCTTGCTCGGAAGATCGGAGATGAATGTTGAAAGTCCGCCGAGGTGATCCTTCTTCTCGAGAACGAATACATTACATCCTACCTCAGCTGCCGTACATGCAGCCTCAAGACCTGCCGTACCGCCGCCGACTACGACAACGTTGCAGTTCTTGTTGACCTTGAGCTTCTTGTAGATGTCTCCCTCAGGAACAGCCGGGTTAACTGTGCAGCGAATCGGACGGTTTACGCCGATACGGTTGCCTGCACAACCGACGTTACAGGAGATACACTTACGGATGAGCTCTTCCTCGTGGTTCTCAACCTTCTTGACCCAGAACGGATCTGCGATGAGTCCTCTGCCCATTCCGACGATATCAACATCGCCGCTCTCGAGAACCTTCTCTACAACCTTCGGGTCACGGTAGTTACCTGCATTGATAACAGGCTTCTTAAACTTATCCTTAACGGCTCTTGCCATGTAGGATCTCCAGCCGTCAGGTAAGAAGTTGGAGTCAATCTGATACTGAAGTGACGGGTTGAGTCCGCACGAAACATCGTACATATCAACAAACTCGTCGATGTACTCGAGATACTCAAGTGTATCCTCGAGTGTGTTTCCGCCGGGAACTCTCTCTTCAGCAGAGATACGAACGATAATCGGGAACCAAGGGCCGACGTTCTTTCTTACCTCCTCGAGAACCATTCTCGGGAAACGAAGACGATTCTCGACGCTTCCGCCGAACTCGTCTGTTCTCTTATTATAATATGGAGAGATAAACTGGCTCATCAAATATGAGTGACCGCAGTGAATCTCGATAGCGTCAAATCCAATAGCCTGAACACGCTTAGCAGCCTCGCCGTACTTCTTTACGGTTGTGAGGATTTCTTCCTTTGTCATCGGACGCGGAACCTCTCCGCCTGCCTTTGTAGGGATGTTGGAAGAAGAAACCGTCTCCATGCCTGTTCTTGCGGAAGAAGCGGAAGCTCCTGCGTGGTTGACCTGAATAGCAACCGTAGCGCCGCTCTTGTGAAGATTCTCAACAAGCTGATAGTAACGGGGCATAAAGCTGTCGTGGTCGATTCTTATCTGGCTGGTTCCGTTTGAGCCTGCCGGATACTCAATGTTGGCGTTCTCGAGGATGATAAGTCCTGTGCCGCCCTTTGCTCTGAGAGAGTAATAGTTCATATGACGGTTACTCATCTCACCGCTTGTCTCGCCGTAGTTAGTTCCCATAGGGGTCATGGCGATACGATTTTTGATTGTAGTTCTTTTTACGGTAATCGGTTCAAAAATCTTTGGGTAATCACTCTTCATGAAATTTAACTCCTTATACAACACATTACACGATTGGCATTACTTGCTTGTGACACTTTTATCATACACTCTTTGTGTAAAAATTAACAATATCCTTTAGATAAAGTTTTGATACATTTTCGGTATCATTCGCACCAAACTCCTGCTGCTGCTTCATATATTTTATGAAACGCTCGGCGGCAGGCAAGCGGTAACGCCCTTTCATCCAGAACATGAATACCTGTCTGTAAATTTCAAGACCCTTGATTTTGAGTATGCAAATATCCCGTGAAGAATCAAGAATATCCGTTCTCGGCATGAGTGCGATTCCGAAATCCTCACGAACAAGCGACACGAGCGAATATTCGTCGGGGCACTCGACAACCATATTGGGCGTAAGCTGATACTTCTTAAAAAGGTGCTTCTCGTAGGTTCCCATCCACGATACAGGCTCATAGCCGATTATGGGATACTGATTGAGAACCGACAGCGGAACCTCCTTCATATCAGAAAGCGGATGATTTTTCGGAGTGATTATAACAAGCTCCTGGGCGCTGAGCGGGAAAAACTCCATATCCTTATCATTAAGATAACAGCCGAAGCCGATGTCAACCTCTCCCGTTCTTACTTTCTCGGCAATTGCGGGGGTGTGATTTTGATAGAAGTTAAAGACGACATTTTTGTTTTCTTCTATGTTCAGAAATTTTCTTACCTTGTGAGGTATATAGTGTCCCGCAAGCGGAAAAATATATCCGATATCGATTTTTCCGCCGTCAACGGAAATTTCCTTCATCTTGCCGACGGCAATGTCGCAGTCCTCGGCGATTTTGTCGGCATGCTCCAAAAAGAGCTTTCCCGCCTTAGTAAGTTCTATTCCTCTGCCCTTTTTTTCAAACAGCGTGACGCCCAGTTCGCTTTCGAGCGACGCTATCGAACGGCTCAGTGACGGCTGAGATATATAAAGCTCATCCGCCGCCTGATGATAGTTCTCAAGCTGAGCCACCTTCTGAAAATATAAAATCTGATTTAAGGTCACAAGCCTCATTCCTTTCGGTTATGTGTTGAAAATATTCTCGGAGTTTTCTTTTGAGTGTATTCTTTTTGATTTTTAAATTACCGTGATTTAATAATAACACATTTGATTGATACATTCAATGTATTGTTTTTCAATCATAAAAGCATTAGACTACATAGACCGTACCTGTTAAAATAATATCAAACCGCAATGTTATTTTTTTAACAGAGTTCACGCAAGTGGCACGGTTATTTGTTTGTGACAGAACAAAAATAATTTTTAAAACCCGTATTGTTAAAGGGTAAGGAGTTAAAAATGAACAAGAAATATCTTCCAAGTGCGCTTCTCATGTACTTGAACTATTTCATCCATGGTGTAGGATGCTCAATTCTCGGTCAGGCAGTCATCAAAGAGGCTCTCGCAGCTTCTTGGGGCGTAGAGGCAATGGCTATCACAGCTATCTCAGCTGCTCTCGGCTTAGGTCGTTTGGTCGCTCTTCCTTTCGCAGGCCCTCTCTCCGATAAGCTCGGCAGAAGAATCTCCATGGCAATCGGAAGTGCTTCCTATGCAGTTTACCTCATCGGTATTGCACTTGCATTTAACGCAGGCACACACGGCGGCTACCAGATTGCTTATGTTTGCGCAATCATCGGCGGTATCGCAAACTCATTCCTCGACACAGGTATCTATCCCGGTGTTACAGAGATCATCTACAAGGCTCCCGGCGTTGCTACAATGGGAATCAAGTTCTTCATCGCTATCGCACAGATGCTTCTCCCGTTCGTTCTCGGTGCAACAGTTGCTACAACAGCTTCCGGCCTCACATCTTACAACCGTCTCTTCATCGGTTGCGGTATCATCTACGCAGTTCTCTTCGTTCTCGTATTCATCTTCCCGCTTCCGGATTCAGACCAGAAGGCAGCAGGCAAGAAGGAAGGCCTCATCGAGAGCTTAAAGCACACTCACTTCTCCTTTGAGTCAATCGCTATGATTCTCATCGGCTTCACATGCACAGGTACATTCCAGCTCTGGCTCAACTGCGCTCAGAACTTCGCTAAGACAAACGTCGGCTGGGAGAACCCATCCATCATGCAGACATACTACTCTGCAGGTACTCTCATCGCTCTCGTTGTTACAGCTCTTCTCACAAAGAAGATTAAGGACGTAAGATTCATAGTTGCTTACCCTGTTATCTGCCTTGTAACACTCATCGTAGTTTTGGTCGGTCAGACTCAGACTCTCATGATTGCAGGCGCATTCATCATCGGCTGGGCAGGCGCCGGCGGACTTCTTCAGATTGCTACTTCTGTTTGCAACATGCTCTTCCCGAAAATCAAGGGTACTGTTACAGCTCTCGTTATGATTGCATCATCACTTTGCAACTACACAATCCTCACAGCAGCTTCCAAGATGCAGCCTTCCGCTGTTATGACAATGAACATTGTTCTCACAGCTATCGGCGTTGCTCTCGGTCTCTTCGTAAATCTTCGTTATAAGAAGATGGTAGAGCTTGCAGAAAAGGATAATTGATTGTATAATCGAATTAATCGATACAAAGTATCTATTGTTTAACCCAATTTCATTCAGTTTTTGTTAAGAAAGGGAAACTATCATGAACACAGTTAAAATTCGTGATGTAGAAATCGGTGCAGGCGCACCCAAGATTATCGTACCTATCGTAGGCGTAACAAAAGAAGATATTATTTCAGAGGCTAAGACCTTCCACTCCATTCCGATCGACGTTGTAGAGTGGCGTGTAGACTGGTTCGAAGGCGTATTTGATTTTGCTAAGGTTGAGGATGTCCTCAAGGATCTGCGTGAGACACTCGGAAACATTCCGCTTCTCATGACTTTCCGTACCTCCAAGGAGGGCGGCGAAAAGGCTATCGAGCCAGAGGCTTATGCAGAGCTCAACATCAAGGCTGCTCAGACAGGCTATGTTGACCTCGTAGATGTAGAGATCTTCACAGGCGACGAGATTGTCAAGAAGATTATCGACGGTGCTCACGCAGCAGGCGTTAAGGTTATCGCTTCCAACCACGACTTCTTCAAGACTCCGGCTAAGGCAGACATCATCTACCGTCTGCGCAAGATGCAGGATATGAACGCAGATATTCCTAAGATTGCCGTTATGCCTCAGAGCAAGAAGGATGTTCTCACACTTCTCGCAGCAACAGAGGAGATGACAACAAACTACGCTGACCGTCCTATCATCACAATGTCCATGGCTGGCACAGGCGTTATCAGCCGTCTTTGCGGCGAGGTCTTTGGTTCTTCCATGACATTCGGTGCAGCTAAGAAGGCAAGTGCACCGGGACAGATGGGAGTAAATGATCTTAACACAGTTCTTGGACTTCTCCACAACGCTATGTAATTAAATTGTTCGTCATTTAGAACAAAAAATCAATTTGCTTCTTTAAATCATCGGTATTTTTATTTATAATAGAGATGCCGATGATTTCTTTATCGTCGATTGTTAATTTTTATACAAAGGAGCCCCCCTCATGAAAAAAATACTTCATTGGCTTGACGAGAACCTCGAGGAATTCATCCTCGTTGTCTTCCTTATCGCCATGACGCTCATCATGGGAATACAGGTATTTTCAAGATATATTCTCGGAATGAGCCTGTCTTGGAGCGAGGAGCTTACCAGATACCTCTTTATCTGGAGCGGATTCCTCAGTGTAAGCTATTGCAGCAAAAAATGTCTTTCCATCAAAATCGAGCAGTTCGTTGCGATTTTCCCACGAAGAGGAAAGGCTATCTTCAAGGTTGTGAACCACACCTTCGAGCTTATCTTTTTCATCTACATGATTCCCTTTGCCTATTCCTACATGATGTCATCCGTGCACAGCGGTCAGTTATCCCCCGCTTGCTCGATTCCCATGTACTATATTCAGGCAGCGCCGCTTTTCTCCTTCATTCTCGTTGCTTTCAGAGTTTTACAGCGCTGGATAATCGAGTTCAGAGTGGCACGCGGTGAGAATGTCTTTGACCCCGCACATCCCGAGAGAAACACTCCGGAGTCCTTCATCGAGGCAAACTCAGAGGTTTCGCTTGAAAACGGAATTGAAGCGGGCATAGACAACCGCGTCAAGACCATTCAAAAATCCAATAAGGAGGAACGCTAATGCCGGTCGTAGTTTTATTTTTAATATTTGTCGCTTTGCTGGTCATCGCCGTTCCGGTTTCCATCACGCTCGGAATCACATCGGTGCTTCCGTCGGTGTTTGACCCGTCCTTTACCGTCGGAGCAAAGTATCTCATTCGTGCCATGTTCGGCGGTCTTGATTCTTTCCCGCTTCTTGCCGTTCCGATGTTCGTTCTTTCGGGTATCATCATGGC
>CAVBOS010000049.1:0-11806 GCA_963597005.1 Lachnospiraceae bacterium | reverse complement strand
GATTTGCATAGCAGGTCCGACGGTTATGCAGGGATATATGAATAACCCCAAGGAGACGGCACAAACGCTCCAACTTCACGAGGACGGCTTAGTGTGGCTTCATACGGGTGACCTCGGAACAATGGATGAAGAGGGCTTTGTCTATTTCAAGCAGAGACTCAAGAGAATGATTATCACGAGCGGATATAATGTTTATCCGTCGCAGATTGAGAATGTTCTTGACTCTCATCCTGATGTTCATATGAGCACCGTAATAGGCGTGAAGGATAATTACCGCATGCAGAGAGTTAAAGCGATAGTTGTTTTGAAGCAGGGCGTAGAGCAGAGCGAGGAGCTAAAAAAAGATATTCTTGCTTACTGCGCCGAGCGTGTCGCAAAGTATGCCGTTCCCAGAGAGCTTGAATTCAGAGCGGATCTTCCGAAAACTCTTGTAGGCAAGGTGGCATATACCGTGCTTGAGAGAGAAGAAGAAGAGAAGCAGAAGAGAGAAAACAAAACCAATTAACCGAGTGTTAATTTCTGAAAGAAACGGAGGTTAAGCGCATGAATTTTCCAAACGATCCGTTTATGCTCATGAGCATAGTAAACACCAAGCTCAGAGATTTTTATCCCTCGCTTGATGAATTTTGCAAGGTAGAAGATGCCGACAAGGACGAGCTTATCGAAAAGCTTAAGGCTGTCGGCTTCGAATATGATGAAAAGCTGAATAAATTCTGCTGATTTCAGCAAGAAAGGTGAGGATAATACTATGAACTACAAACCGGTTATTCCGCAGGATAACACATTTATTCCCGGAATGAAAACAATTATGGCTGATTCCACAAGCACAAATGAAGTAAACTACACAAAGGACATTGTCTATGTGCAAAGACCAGAAGAGGACTTAGTTTTACAGCTTTTGAGCCGTGCCGAGCCTGATTGGCAGACTGGAGAAATTCCCGGAAAAGCTCCGCTTGTCATTTATGTTCAGGGTTCCGCTTGGATGGAGCAGAAGGTTTACAGAAGAATTCCGATGTTTGCCGACATCGTAAGAGCAGGCTACACCGTAGCTTCCGTAAAATACCGTGCCGCAACAAAGGCAAAGTATCCCGCCTACATTCAGGATGTTAAGTCAGCTATCAGATTCCTTCGTGCGAACGCCGAGAAATACGGCATTGACCCCGACAGAATAGCTATTTGGGGCGATTCCTCAGGCGGAAACACTGCCGCTCTTATCGGCGTAACGGGCGACATGGAGGAGTTTAAGACAGATGATAACAGAGAGTATTCCGATGCTGTAAACTGCGTTATCGATTTCTACGGCCCGACAGACTGCGGAAGAATCAACGACGCTCCGAGAAATCCTACTTTCACAACAGATAAAGAGAACATTCCCGAGGACATTCTTTTCGGCGGCTGTGTAGCCGAGCATCCCGAGATTGCAAAGCCGGGTGACCCGTGCACATATATCAGCGAGGATAAAGCAATTCCTCCGATTATGATTGCCCACGGCGACTGGGACGAGCTAGTTCCGTTCAATCAGAGCGTTATTTTTTACAAGAAGCTTCTCGAGTGCAACAAGGTTTGCGAGTTCTTCAAGGTTGTCGGCGCAGGTCACGGAATCAACTTCTGGACTAAGGAGCTCATCGGCGAGGTAATCAAATTCCTTAATGCCTATATGCATAATTAAAACTAGCTTGTTTTCCACAAATAAAAGAAAATAGTTGAAAAATATACGCTGAACACTGAGCACTCTTCGGAGTGCTCTTTTTTGCAAAAAAAATAAGGACGATATTAAATCGTCCTTACAAAATTCGGTATTATGCATTAAGCATTAGCCTTGTCAAGCCAAACGGATGCTGTGTCAATTGCCTCATAAAGACCGTTTGCCTCACCGCGCTTTGCAATCATCTTTGCCGGCGGAGTGGTGGGGTCTGTTGCGAGAATCTGAATTGTGATTCTGTCAGCAACCTTCATGTCCTTGACTTCCTTCTTTGTCTTGATGTCGAGCTTTGCGACAAAAGGCTTTTTCATGCTTCCGTAATAAATTGTGTCGCCTGAGCGTACTATCGGTCTTCCTTTATACTTCTGAAAATTTGCCATAATACATTCGTCCCTTCATTCAGTTTGTGAGGTGAAGAGGGTGAAAATCCTTCTCTTCACAGGTTACGCCACGAAAATCCCGCAAATTCAGCAAAACTAAAAAAGGGCGTGCCTTTTTACAGGCCGCCCTTTAGCTTATCTGTCTTTGCTCACACCGAGGTAATTGCGCACGAGGTCTTTGAGCAACTCATCGCGATCGATTCGTCTGATAAGCGACCTTGCGTTTTTATGGGTGGTGATATATGTGGGGTCTTCAGAGAGAATGTAACCCACAAGCTGACTGATAGGGTTGTAGCCTTTTTCCGAAAGAGCATCGTAAACTGCCTTTAGAATGATTCTGGTATCTTCCTCTTTTATTTCTTCAAAGGAAAACGGTTGAGTAGCGTCCTTCTGATAGTCTGCCATAAGGGCACCTCCTTCTTTGAATCTTCATTTTGAATATATAATACCAAAAAACAGCATAAATAGCAAGTCTTCTTGCGCAATATTAACTATTAATTAATATTTAGCTGTATTTTATGTGAAAATCTACAACAAAAAAGAAGGGACACTTTCAAAAAGCGTCCCGTAAAATTTCTGTTATCAGTTTCTTGAGAAGTCGGAAAGCTCCAGACCTTTGTTGTGTTCGAGTGCCCAGTCGATGCTCCATTCGTTCGAGAAGAGAAGGAGGTATCTGCCTCTCATATCCTGAACCTTCTTTGTATCGGTGGTGAGGTTGAGCTTTTTGAGGTCGACATCGGGAGTATCAATCCAGCGAATGAGTGAGTATGGGAGATTTTCCATTCTGAGCTCTACGTTATATTCACTCTCCATGCGGTACTTGAAAACATCAAACTGAAGAGTACCGACAACGCCGACGATAACCTCTTCCATACCGGAAGCAACTTCCTGGAAAATCTGAATTGCACCTTCCTGAGCAATCTGAGTGACGCCCTTGACGAACTGCTTTCTCTTCATGGTGTCCTTCTGAGCAACACGGCAGAAGAATTCGGGTGCGAAGGTAGGAATGCCCTCGAAGGTGACCTTTTTGCCCGTGCAGACGGTGTCACCGATTGAGAAAATACCCGGATCGAATATACCGATGATGTCACCAGCGTAAGCCTCTTCGATAATCTCTCTCGACTGAGCCATCATCTGCTGCGGCTGAGCAAGCTTAATCTTCTTTCCGCCCTGAACATGAGTGACTTCCATGCCCTTTTCAAATTTGCCCGAGCAAATTCTCATGAATGCGATACGGTCACGGTGAGCCTTGTTCATGTTTGCCTGAATTTTAAAGACAAATGCAGAGAAGTTCTCGCTCATCGGGTCTACAACGCCCTCGACTGCGTTTCTCGGAAGCGGTGAGGTGGTAAGCTTCAAGAAGTCCTCAAGGAAAAGCTCAACACCGAAGTTTGTGAGAGCAGAACCGAAGAACACGGGAGAAAGCTTTCCCGCTCTGATTCTGTCGATGTCGAAATCATCGCCGACGCCGTCGAGAAGCTCAACGTCGTTTTTGAGCGTCTCGTAAAGCTCGTCGCCGAGGTCATCAGCAAGCGAAGTGTCGTTAATGTCTATTTCTCTTGCCTCAACCTTCTGACCTGAGTTCGGTGTGAACTCAACGATGTGAGACTTTGCTCTGTCATAAACACCCTTGAAGCGTTTTCCCGAGCCGATAGGCCAGTTCATCGGATATGTGCCGATGCCGAGCTCCTTTTCGATTTCATCGAGAAGATCGTACGGGTCGAGAGCGTCACGGTCCATCTTATTGATGAAAGTGAAAATCGGAATATTTCTCATAACGCAAACCTTGAAAAGCTTACGGGTCTGCGGCTCAACACCTTTAGCGGCGTCGATGACCATTACGGCGCTGTCGGCAGCCATGAGGGTACGGTAGGTGTCCTCGGAGAAGTCCTGGTGACCGGGGGTATCGAGGAGGTTGATGCAGTAGCCGTCATAATTGAACTGCATGACGGAAGAGGTGACGGAAATACCTCTCTGCTTCTCGATTTCCATCCAGTCGGAAACTGCGTGCTTTGTATTTTTCTTACCCTTAACCATACCAGCCTGATTGATAGTGCCGCCCCAAAGTAGGAATTTCTCAGTGAGAGTGGTTTTACCTGCGTCAGGGTGTGAGATAATGGCAAAGGTTCTTCTTTTTTCTATTTCTGTTCTTAAATCAGCCATGTTTATCCTCGTTATCTAAAATATATTTATTCGTGAATATATGCAAAAATTACAGTATTAAGGTCTAATCATAAATTACCTCTGATATGCAAATGGATATATATCTAATTTTACTCTGAACAAATTAAAATTTTACCATAATTATGCGTTTTATTCAAGATAAAGCCGATTCCAAACATTGAGTTGAATTTTTAATCTAATTTGTATATACTAAATAATTACGAAAATATTATTTGTAAATTAACGGGCTTTTGCCCGATTTAAATTTGAAAAACTGTAATTCGTGAAAAACAAAAAAGAGGTAATTGAAATGCTTATAAGAACAGCTGATTTATCTGATATTCCTGCACTTGCCGCAGTTGAGGCAGAGTGCTTTCCCGCTGCCGAGGCGGCTTCTCCCGAGGAAATCCGCGAGCGTGTGGAGGCTTATCCGAATCACTTTTGGCTTTTGTTTGACGATGAAAAGCTTGTTTCGTTCGTGGACGGATTTTGCACCGACGAGAGAGATTTAACAGATGAAATGTACGCTAAGGCATCTATGCACGACGAAAACGGCGACTGGCAGATGATTTTTGGTGTGAACACAATTCCTTCGGCACGAAAGAAGGGCTTTGCCGGCAAGCTTTTGAGAACGGCAATCGACAATGCCAAGGTGAGCGGAAGAAAGGGTCTCGTGCTCACATGTAAGGATAAGCTTGTTGATTATTATGCTTCGTTCGGATTTAAAAAAGAGGGAATTTCCGATTCCACTCACGGCGGTGCCGTTTGGTATCAGATGAGACTTGAGTTTTGATAAAAATATGAACAATACACAAAATAAACCAAAGGTAAATTATCAGCGGCTTCTCGATTCGCTCATCGCCTCGCTTGACGGAAATGTGCCCAAGCTTATGCTTCACGGCTGTTGCGCTCCGTGCAGTTCCTATTGCCTTGAGTATCTTTCGCAGTATTTTGATATTACTTTACTTTTCTACAATCCGAATATTTCTTCTTATGAGGAATATTTGAAGCGTGAAAATGAAGTCAAACGCCTGATTTCCGTTTTGCCGCAGGTTCATCCCGTCAAATTTCTTTCAGTCGGCTATGACAGTGAGGAGTTCGAGGAAATGGCAAAGGGGCTTGAAAGCGTTCCCGAGGGCGGCGCACGATGTTTCAAATGCTATGAAATGCGTATGCGCAAGGCGGCGGAGCTTGCCAAGGAAAACGGATTTGACTACTTTACGACAACTCTCTCGATTAGTCCGCTGAAAAGCTCTCAGAAGATTAATGAGATAGGAGAGAAACTCGAAAAAGAAATCGGAGTGAAGCATCTTCCGTCCGACTTCAAGAAAAAAGAAGGATATAAACGCAGTATCGAGCTTTCCGCCATGTACGATTTATATCGTCAGAATTATTGCGGTTGCCGATTCAGCGTAAGAGACTAAAAGACCAAAAAGGAAAGGTGGATTTAATATGCCGATGTATAGGGTCACATTGCCCGATATGCATATTGCCAAGAACAAAGCACGCCTGTGCTATACATTTTTAAAATTACCCAAGCTTTATAACACCAATGTTTCGATTATCAACAAACAGGCGAATGCCATGATTAAGCCCGGAAGAATCGAATCCGACAAGATGTATGCCGCCGAGTACACAAGGGAGAATGCTCCAAGCTTCGAGGAGTTTTGGAACATTTACCGCAAAAACCGTGTGGGAATCACATGCATGGCTTCGTTTGACAGCGAGGGACTTATGCGAGTAGGAATCACGCTCATGCCTGAGACTTACGACATAAACCTTGCCCCCGAAAATCAAATCGTGATAAGCACTTATTCCCCTGAGGCTGATAACTACATGGACAGCTTTCTGAGAGAGCTTTACGAAAGCTACGCGGAGGAGATAAAAGGATAATGTCGAAAGAAGGAAACTGTGTTTTTTTGAACTTCTAAATTTAACAAATAATTAACTCGGTATGATAGTGCTTTTTACATATGCGGTTTATAATCAGAGAGGGTTTAGAAATTTGAGGGAGAAAAATATTCTGTGATTTACAAAACAATTGTGATTGATTACAATCCAAAAGCAGAAAAAATGGCTGCCGATGTGGAGAAAGCAGCAAATGATATGGCAAGAGAAAACATGGAGTTGGTTACCTTTTCGGTGACTAATTCCGCAAAGGCTATTCTTGTGCTTCGGGTATCGAAAGGGTGTGAGGAAAATTGAAACGTCACAAACAGATGATCAGTGGAATTTTACTTATAGCTCTCGGTATAGCCGGATATATACTTTCTGAGAATATCGGCGGTTCTGTCGTGATAGATTTTCTGTCGGGTTTTCTGCTTGCAGTATCGGTTGCTGAGATTATTGCGGGTCTGATTATTTTTGTCAAGAGTCGCTTGAATTAAAAACTTACTAAGTGATAACAAGTGGAATTTCCCCTGTCGAAAGGCAGGGGCTTTTTGTGTTAAAATAAGAATAAAACAAAATCCGATAACCAAACGGCTATCGGATTAACTGGCGGAGAGTTAGGGATTCGAACCCTAGGTTCCTTGTGGGAACACAGCATTTCGAGTGCTGCACCTTCGACCTCTCGGACAACTCTCCAAATATTTACTTAGCGATTGAGGACACAGACGAAGTGTCCGTCAACCGACTGTATAATTTTAATATTTTCTTATCCGTTTGTCAAGGAAAATTCCTTTTGCTTGACTGATTTTGTAAGAAATAGTAAAATGTAAATGTAAAACTATGTATTATAAGGAGATATTGATATGTCTATAAAAAAGCTTTCGGCACTCCTTTTGGTGCTTATACTTGTTCTTTCAAGCTTTGCAGGATGTAAATCAAGTGTTGATGTCGACAAAAGCGGCACGGCAGACCTTCAGAATTACCCCGTAACGGTAAATGAAGTCACAATCGACTCCAAGCCGAGCTCAGTTGTTTGCCTTAGTGCATCGCTTGCCGACGCTATTCTTGCCATGGGCTATGAAACCAGCCTTAAGGCTGTTTCTTCCGATGCTACTCAGGACGATTTCTCGGCTCTCACAAAGGTGGACGCTACCGATGTCGACGCCATCACGGCGCTTTCACCCGATGTTGTCATTGCGGAGAGCTTTTCCGATGATATGAGCACAAAGCTCACAGAGGCTGGCGTTAAGTTCGTTGCGATTTCCGCTTCAAGCTCAAGATCCGATTTCGAGAGACTTTATACTCAGCTCGGCTCTGTTCTCGAGGGCGCAAACACCGGCTACAAAAAGGGTCAGGAGACAGCAGAGAGCATATTCACATCACTTGATGATTTGTCGAGAATCATTCCCGAATCTAAGACAATTTTAACCGCTTGCTATCTTTATGACGACGAGTCTAAGGCGGCAACGGGCGATACATTAATCAGCACTGTTTTCGAGTATGCGGGTCTTACTAACATCTTTAAGGGCTCTGAAAACGGAACATTTGATTTTGAAAACCTCAAAATCGGCAACCCCGATTACATCTTCTGTGACACGGGTGTTAAGGATAAAATCATGAGCAACGAGAATTTCGCTTCGCTCAAGGCGGTCACAAACGGAAATGTCTACGAAATTCCTTCAAACGAGATTGAGTGGCAAGGCAGAACAGTCATCACAACTGCTACTAACATCGCCGCAGTTGCATATCCGAGCCTGACAAAGGAGACAAGCACATCTGTCGAATACAGCGGTGCGGAATCGTCCGAAGAGAGCAGTTCAGAGTCATCCAAGGAGGAATCTTCAAAGGAAGAATCAAGCAAGGACGAGTCTTCTAAAGAGGAGAGCTCCAAGGAAGAATCCTCAAAGGCTGAAAGCTCCGAGGAATCAAGCGAGGCTACGCTTGAGGATACCGAGGGACTTCAGGCAGGACTTGATAACGACTACTCCAAGGTAATTGAGATTCAGGAGAAGCTGGCTGAGCTCGGCTATCTTGACAACAGCTATGACGGATATTTCGGAGAGGCTACCGAGGAGGCAGTCAAGGCATTCCAGAAGGCTAACGGAATCAAGGATAACGGTGTTGTCGGCGAAAACACACTTAACGCACTAAACTCCGATAACGCAGTTAAGGCAAAGTAAAAAAGTTAGATTAAAACGAAAAGACATAAAAGTTTTTGCTTCGCTTTTTACAAAAAGCGAACGGGTGTGGGCAGAGCCCACAGGAGAGAAGCGAAGCAGTAGAGAAATAACGAAGGACAAAGGCACGAAGTGCCGAAATAAAAAGAAAATAGGCTGTCAAAGTTAACCAAAAATGCGGAGCATTTTTAGAACGCAAAGCGTTCGTGGTTGGGCTTTGACAGCCAACTTGTTTTCACAAAGAATATATCAAGTTCTGTAGTCCGGTATTTGACCGACTTTTAATTTTTTACGGGATATGCCTATGTCACTCCCCGTGTGCGAAAAATGATTAAACATTGGGGCGTAGGGTGGATGTCCGACACCGACTGTTTTAATACGGCAAAATCTCACATTGATAGCGGCGGAGAAATACCTTTCGGTAGAGGGAGACGCCGCCGCAGATGCGAGCTTTATCGAGGATTGGCTGAAGAAATATAACCGACTTTCTTCTGCTGTTTATCTTCTCGGCGAGAATTACGGCACTATCAGAAATTTAGCTGTTGCAGAAGTTTCATTATGTCGGACAAATAAAAATTAATTTTGAGCAAACAAAATGCCACGGAAACCGATTTGGAATCCGTGGCATTATTATTTAGCTTGTGAAAATGATTATATTTGTAATCAGCTTCTAATCTCGATTTCGAGATTTTTCTTGAGGTTCTTGAGAATCTTCTTGACAAAGGAGTCAACCTGCTCGTTTGTGAGAGCCTCGTCCTTCGGAGCGAATGTAACGGTGAAAGCCATGCTCTTCTTGCCAAGACCTATCTGAACGCCCTCGTAAACATCGAAGAGCTTAATATTCTTGATGTACTGGCATGAAGCGGCAATTACCTCTTCAATCTGGCCGCATGTGATGTCCTTGTCACAAATGAGGGCAAGGTCACGCTTCTCGTCGGAGAACGGAGAAAGCGGCTCATAGCTCGGCACGGTTCCGTACCACTTGGAGAGAGCCTTGAGGTCGATTTCCATGACGAAGCAAGGATTTTTCATATCGAGCTCGTCCTGAATCTCATATCTGAGCTTGCCGAGATATCCGACTGCCTCGCCGTCACATCTGATTTCAGCGGACTGATACGGGTGAAGGAACGGCTTTTCTGTTCTCTCGTATGTGAACTTGATGTTGAGAATTTCAGCGAGCTTCTCAGCCATACCCTTCATGGAGAAGAAGTCCTCTTTCTCGCCGAATACAGCACCGCAGAGAGTTTCTCTCTCCTCGGGATACTCGGTGAGCGGAAGATCGTTTGCGATAAATTTGTTTGCAATCTCGAAAAGTCTACCGTCGTAGTTTCCACGCTTCTGGTTTCTTGCGACAGCGTTGAGCATGGATGGAACGAGAGTTGTTCTCATGAGAGAAAGATCCTCGTTGATTGGGTTGAGAAGGCGGATTGCGTGTCTCTCGGGAGCGTCCTCGGGAAGTCTGATGAGGTCGAGGTCGTTCGGTGAGAAGAATGAGTAGTGAATGCACTCGTAAGCGCCTGTCTCGAGTAAGCCCTTCTTAATCTTGAGCTCTGTCTTCTGATTTGCGTTGAGTCCGCCGGCAGTTACCTGAGCGGTCGGCATGAATGTCGATACAATATGATCGTAACCGTACATACGGATGACCTCTTCTGCGACATCTGGGTAATCCTCCATGTCCTCACGGTAAGCCGGAACATAAATTGTGAGCTCGTCACCGTTTACTTCCGGAGCGAAGCAGAGGTTATCGAGAATTCTGATGATGTCCTCATCCGGAACTTTGATACCGAGAACAGCGTTAATCTTACTGATAGAAACCTTCATCGGTGTCGGCTCGAGGCTGTTGCCTGTGTTCACATCAACCTTTGTTGAAGAAACCTTACCGCAGCCGAGCTCCTCGACAAGGTGGCATGCACGCTTGAGTGCCATGTTTGTTGCGTATTCGTCAACGCCCTTTGAGTAACGTGCGGATGAATCGGAGGACTGACCGAGTGCACGGGAAGACTTTCTGATGTTGTCACGTGCAAACTTAGCCGACTCAAACATAACCTCGCTTGTGGTGTCTCGGATTTCGGAGTTAAGTCCGCCCATGATTCCTGCAAGTGCTACAGGTTTTACGCCGTCACAAATGACAAGGTTCTTGTCGTTAAGTGTGAACTTCTTCTCGTCAAGAGTGGTAATCTGCTCGCCGTTCTCGGCACGTCTTACGTTGATTGCATTGCCCTCGAGGTAGTCGCAGTCGAATGCGTGCATCGGCTGACCGAGCTCCATGAGAATATAGTTTGTGATATCAACGATATTGGAGATTGAGCCGATGCCGACTAAAGCAAGTCTTCTCTTCATCCAAGCGGGGGATTCTCCGATTTTAACATCGTAGATGTAGTGAGCGGAGTAGCGTGGGCAGAGGTCGGGAGCGTCAACGGTAACGGTGAAGCCGTCCTTTGTGACGTCGGTCTCTGTATAGTCGAGTGCGGGAGTCTTAACTCTCTCTCCGAGAATTGCGGCAACCTCACGTGCAATGCCGTAAATCGACTGGCAGTCGGGGCGGTTAGCCGTGATAGAAATATCAAAAATATAGTCGTCCATGCCGAGAATCGGCTTGACGTCTGCGCCAATCGGTGCTTCCTCGGGAAGAACGAGAAGTCCGTTGTAGCCTGCTCCCGGGTAAAGGTCTTCACTGAGACCGAGCTCCGTGCCCGAGCAGAGCATGCCCTGAGACTCGTATCCGCGAAGCTTGCCCTTCTTTATGGTCATGACTCCCTCGATTGTCTTGTGGTCTTTAGCCGTTGCGTAAACGGTAGCACCGATGAGAGCGACAGGGAATTTCTTGCCTGCGACAACGTTGTCTGCACCACAGCAAATCTGCCACTTACCGTGAACGCCTGTGTCTACCTGACACAAGTGAAGATGAGTGTCGGGGATAGCCTCACATGTCTCTACATAGCCGACAACTACCTTTGTTACGTCTTTGCCGACCTCGATGAGCTCCTCAACTTCGAAGCCCGAATCAAAAAGCTTCTTCTCGAGCTCCTCGGCTGTAACATTTATATCTACATATTCTTTAAGCCAACTTAATGGTACTAACATAAAAAACCTCCGGTTTTTCTACCTTTATAAATTAAAATCTAATCATATTAAATCGATTATATATCAAATGTAAAATTCATCATCAGACCATTTCAGTGGATTCATGTCTATATAATTCCACTTTGTATCAAAATCAGATTGATTGCGAATTATATGATCATAGAAACCTTTTTTCCAAACGGGTGCACCCGACTGTTTTGTGACTGTACCTTTAAACTGCTGAATTATACGGCTGATTTTCGGTGTGTCTTCATCAATCGTGTTATCCAATCTCAAAATCAAATGTATATGATTAGGCATGATTACATATTTATCAATAAATACAATTTTGTAAATCGGTGTAATATCGGATAACTCTTTATCAATAATATAACCGATTTTAGATAAAGAAACAGAACCGTCATACGATA
>CAVBOS010000048.1:0-11964 GCA_963597005.1 Lachnospiraceae bacterium | reverse complement strand
TGGGCTCTGCCCACACCCGTTCGCTTTTTGTAAAAAGCGAAACCAAAAACTTTTACTATTCCATTTTTAATATCTAAAAGATTTTACAAAATTCCTACAGGAGGTTACGCCGTGAAGAAAAAACTCTTTGCTCTATCGGTCATGGCTATGCTTATTGCGATTTGTTCGTTCGGCACTGCCGCTTTCTATAATGCTCAGGACACCGCCCACAACGTCATAACGATGGGCAACGTGAACATTGCAATATATGAATGGGCTGATGAAGACAAAACCATTAGCTTTTCAAATTTGGACGGTGTAATGCCTAACACAAGCGTGACTAAAGTCGTCGAAATTAGAAACACAGGAAAGTCCGACGCTTGGGTTCGTGTGAGAATCGATAAGTGCATAAGCCTTAATTCCGGTTCTGACGGTGACACAGGACTTATTGCCCTTAACATTAATGAGGGCTCTTGGATTGACGGCAATGACGGCTATTATTATTACAGCAAAAAATTATCTGAAGATGAATATACAGAGCCTGTTTTTACAAAGGTCGACTTCTCAAAAGATATGGATAACGCATATGTCGGTGCTGTTTGCAGTGTTAATGTATATGCTGAGGCGGTGCAGTCCGCCAACAACGGCGATGACGTTTTGAGTGCGGCAGGCTGGCCGGACGAAGGCGACTGGGAGGAAGAATATGAATAAACTGAAAAAGCTGAAAAAGAGGGCTTTGTCTCTTGCATTGGCTCTCACTCTCATGGCAACGGGTTCTCCGATTTCGCCCGTTTCCGCTGAGGGTACATCAGATGAAAATATAAATGTACCCGTGGTTAATGTGCCGTTTTGGAGCGGAGATAACTCATTCATTCACGTTCCGTCTATGGTGACTTTGTCTAACGGAAATATAGTTGCGGCGGCAGAAACAAGGAGAAATTCTGCCTATGACGGCGGTGGAACGGACATTGTTTCTGCTGTGTCCTCTGACAGCGGATCAAGCTGGAGCGTAAATTATGCTGAATATTTCGGTGATAACCAAGATGTATATAACGGTGAGAAGTCCACGGCGTTTACTTCGCCTGCGATTCTTGCGAATGGAAACACCGTCTATATGCTCTCGAATCTCTATCCATACGGCGTGGCAATCAGCGGTGAGGGAAATGTTTCTCCGAGCACGGAGAGTGCGTTTGACGAAAACGGCAATCTTCTCTTAAGTGCCGATAATTTTGAATCCTACGGCTATTATCTTAATTTATCCGATTATTATATTTACACGGCTTACGGTCAGAAAACCGAGCTTTATGTAGATAAAAATTTCAATCTTGAGTATTCCGACAAGGCTCTTGACGAAGCGGAAAAGCTGACCGCAACACCGACGCCTACACCGAGCAATAACGAGACTTCCGAGCAGTCGGAAGAAGTGACAAGCGAAACTTCGATTGAAGAAGCAAGCGAAAACTCTGGTGTTACAACCGATTCACCGAGCGGTTCGCTTATGATAGGCAAAATTCCCTTTGTGGCAGATGTTTTTGAGGAAACGGCAGAGGATATAATTTCCGATGAAAGCGCAGTCGATGAGGATAATTCTTCTGAATCGGATGCAATTGAGACAGAGGAAGCTACCCCCGAGCCGACCGCAGAGGCAACTGACGAACCCACAGCGGAACCGACAGTCGAGCCTACGGAAGAACCAACGGCAGAGCCTACTGCAGTTCCGACAAGCGAGCCGACAGCGACACCGACCGCCACGGCTACACCCACACCGAGTGCAAGCCCAAGTGCGACGCCGATAAGCGACGAGAAGAAAACAAGCAATCTTTTCTTTGAGGACAGTCATTTTAAGGTGACAAGAACAGCTTATCTTTGCGTAAGCACTTCGACTGACGGCGGATATTCGTGGAGCGAGCCGACGCTCATTAACGCAAAAAGCACTTCCGAACAGGCACTTCTGAGCGCATCGGGCAGAGGTCTTGTAACGTCTGACGGAACGATGATTTTTCCCGTTTACAGCTATCAGAACGGATATTCTCAGTTTGGCTTTGTTTATTCATCTGACGGTGTAAACTGGTCGAGAGTAGATTCTCCTTTTAACGCAAATTCTGCTCAGGCGGTGGAGCTTACTGACGGAAGCACTCGTTTCTTCTTTGTAAGCGGCTCAAGCCTTGTCTATGCCGATTACAGCTTTTCGGGCGGCTGGTCGGATTCTGTTGATACGGGAGTTTCGGCAAATTCGGCTTATGCGATTTCGGCAATTTCCTATTCGCTTTCGACATCTGACGGAAAGCAGATGATTTTGGTTTCCTCGAACGGAAATATCTATACATTTACCGCAGACGAGAGCGGTATGACTCTAGAAAACACGAAGTCAGTCACAGACGGTACTTTTATGAGTTCTTGCCTTACGGAGACAAGCGATAATCTTGTCGCTGTTCTCTATGAAAACTCTGACAGTTCGTTCGGCACAGCTGTATTCACGGGTGATGAGCTCATTGTCACAGCTGCCGACGATGATGAAGCGACAAAAACCGAGGTTGACGGCTCTGACGACGATTCTACTTTCGAAGTAGGCGATGTGAACCCCGATATTGACGAGGACTGGTACTCCGAGGTTGGCTGTACCGTTTCTTCCGATGATGTCGAGTTTACAAGCAAGGTTATAACAAAGCTTGACGAATTCAGCACGAACAACTCGAATGTAAACCGCTTTGTTGCGTTCAAGGCTTCTTGCGAGACGAGCGAGGGAACATACACGGGAGAGGGAACTATTAAGATTAATGTTCCGTCTTCGTGGGATTCCAAAAAAGTTTTCGGATTTGTTCTCGATAAAAATGATTCCATAAAACTTATTGCGGGCGAGATAAGCGACTCTTATATCACGTTCCACACGCCGAACCTCACTACGGTTGGTGTCTGCGAATTGAGTGATATGGACAACACGCAGAATTTCATCACGACTTATCTGACAGTCGGTGATACTTCTTCTGCGATTACCGTTTCCAATGATAAGTTAATCGGAGCAACGGAAGATACTTACACAACGAGTGACGGAGTCACTAAGTTCGCATTTTCTCACGAGACTTCTACCGACACCGTGACATACACTCAGGTAAGCACGATTGAGAGCGGTGAGCAGTATGTTATCATGCCCGTTTCAGGTGCTTCCTCAGGACTTGCCATGTATCAGTTCTCCGAGTACAACTACTCCACGGGATATGATACATTCCCGCTTCATTCGGTAAGTTTAGCGGATAATACTGACCTCACGAATTATCTTTGGACTTTCACAAAGACTTCGGACGGTGACAGCACTTACTACATTCAGAACAGTCGAAACGGAAAGACGAGCGGCTACTTAACTCTTGCTACTGACATTTCCGCAGACAGCAACGGTGTTGCCAATGAACATCAAGACACTGCTTTTGTGCTCGATGTTCAGCCTCAGTCGGACGGCGGATTTATGATTTTCGCAAATGGTACGACCTGCGGTCTTTACAACACGGGAGATAATGCTCTCTCGAGAAATACCTCAAGCAATTCCGTTTGGTATCTCTATAAAAAAGAAAGCACGGTTTCAAACTCCACAAGCGTAAGCTTCACGGGTCTTAAGCCGGGAGAAACCGAGGTCACACTTGGCTCGAATGTTTACGATGTTATCGTCAGTGCGATTGACATAAAGAAAACTGTTCAGCTGGGACAAAACTCTGAGAGCACTCTTGATGCACTCGCTGATTTGGGTCTAAGTGGAGATTATACTGTATCTTATGAGGTAACAAGTGGTGACGATTTAGTTACGGTTGACGCTTCCGGCAAACTCACTTCCTCCGATACATCGGGCGAGGCGGTTGTAGTGGCTACCGCTTCCGATGCTGACGGAAATGTAATCGGAAAGATTACCTACACCGTCGAGGTTGAAGAAATAGTTATCGAGAACACTAAGAATATGTTTGTTATTGCGGGAGATGAGTCGGCTCTTTCGGGACTTTCGGGCGAGCTTGATATGAACTACTGCGACACCTCTCTTTTTAACAGCTACAGCTACGAAAACGGTACGCTCACGCTTGTAGGTAACTATCACAACTTGACGGGCTCGACAAAAATAATAGTCGGTACAACGCTTATAAATGTTCATGTCTATCCGACTACGATTACCAGCTCGTGGCATGTTTCAAACAGCTTCAAGTTTAATATCGATACGATTGAGAACTGTGATGTTTACTATTCGATTAACGGCTCTGAGCTCATAAAGGTCGAGGGCACGGGAGAGCTTGTCAATCAGGATAAATTAAACGGCGGATTCTTCATTTCGTTCTACGCAAAGCCGCACGAGGGCTATGCTCTTTCTGAGATGGGTGCTACCAACTCGGCTGGCAACTATTATTCTTTGCAGTACACAAACGATATTTCCGAGTGTGACGCTTGGCCCACTAACGGCTCGACCTTCTCATCCGATATCGGAAAATATGTGACTCTTGATACCTTGCGCACGGTCTTCCAGTCGGCTGCAGATATCGGATGTGACGGTACGATGAAGTTTGACCGCTGGGGAAGCTCGAACACAACGAATCTGTCCTTTTACGCTGAAAAGCTTCCGACAGTCGAAAAGACTATTGTCGGCTATCAGTACGGCAATCAAAACAGTATAGACAGCGTGACAAGAGATGTCACGGCAAATCTTGACATTGAGGGGTACGAGGATTACAGCGAATATACCGACGGACTTTCGTTCACTTTCGGTGACACTTTGCTATATAAGATTACCGTTAAGACCTATTCGGCTGATGTTAACTACACCTCAGCGAAGCTCGAGGACGCAAAGATAGATTATACCGTAAATTATAACGATAATTTGCTCGATACGGCTGGGCAGGAATTTATTTATTATTGTCCGTACACAATTAATGTGGACGATGCTTACAAGTATACAAGCGGTCACTTTGTCAATGAAGTTGACTTAGGATATACCTATTCGTCAAAATATTCAAGCGGAACCTACGGCAACACCTCTGAGGCAACGGCAACGGCGGATATTTTCGGACTTGTCTCCTACGACTGGGAAGAGGGCACGCCTAGCGAGATTGTAAACAATAACTGCGCAGGCTACAGCTACACTTTGCCGAGTGCAAAGCAGGTTGCGCCTACTACGGAGTATGGACTTGACGCTTACACGGGTGCTACCACCTACGTCGACAACTCGAGCGGCAAGAAATATTATCTTGACCACTGGACATGGACGGACGGTACGAATTCCGAAAAGATTACATATACTGACTCTGAGGGAAACGTTAAGAATGACATTACGCTGACTCATAACACAAGCTGGACGAAGACTATGGCGGCTAAGACCTCGCCGATTATCATAGGTACATGGCTTGAAAAGCCGAAGTACAGCGTTATCTACGAGTGGAGCGGTGATGTTCCGAGCGGTGCGATTCTTCCGAATGCCGATTTGTATTATACCGATGATGATTACATGGTAAGTAACGTTTACAGTAAGCTTGATGACGGTACTTGGACATGGACATTTAAGGGCTGGAAGCTTAAGAATGCAGACGGCACAGTCAGCACGGAAACATATGACGGAACAACTCAGACCATGGGTTCTGCCGATGTCACATATGTCGGTGAATGGGAAAAGACCTATTACGATTACACGGTGATGACGATTAAAAAAGAGGTTGACGACTCCGGAAGCTTTGATTCAGACGATATTTTCCTCTTCAAGATTACCTGTGACGGTCACTACAATCCGAACATGACGGTTACGCTCAAGGCTGGCGACCAGATAGTTATTTCAAGGCTTCGAATCGACCAAGAGTATACTGTTACGGAGCTTACCGATTGGTCTTGGCGTTACAGCGACAGTCCTACTGCGACTGACTCAAACGATTCGACCAATATCACAACAAACGGCAAGATAAGCGTAACGCTCAAGGAAAGGCGAGCTTGGACTTCTGATGTAAACGTGGTAACTTTCACAAACACGCTCAACGAGACAAAATGGCTCAGTGACGAGGACAGCGTCAGAAACAACTGGCAGTCTGACGGCAGTATTAAGAAGACAACAACAAAGTAGGAGGGGGGTCATCGAATGAAAACCGATAAGGTTAAAAATCTTAACAGAAAAGCGGTTGTATTGGTGGCTTCCGCCGTACTTTTGGTGGTTGTTGCCGTCGGCGGCACTTTTGCGTGGCTTACAAGCAAGCCTGATATGCTGAATAACAGCTTTACCGTCGGAACGGTGAGTGTTGAAGTTGACGAAGAGCTTGACGGCAACACTAAGAAGAATGTAACCATAAAGAATACGGGATCTTCCGATGCTTATATCCGTGCGACCGTAGTGTTTAACTGGGTTAATGTGAACGGCGATATGCTTTACGGTGAGCCGCCGTATGAAAATATCGATTACACTGTTTCTTACAATGCGACTGACTGGATTCAAGGCTCTGACGGCTACTGGTACTATAAGTACAAGGTAGCGTCGGAAGATTCAACCAAAAATCTAATAAACACTCTCACGCCAACGGCTGACAAAGGCCCGCACGGTGACTATAACACCGATTCTTCCGAATGGGCATCCGCGCTTCAGTTTTATCTCGGCGTCAATGTTGTCGGTGCGGGTATTCAGGCAAATCCAGCTTCAACTGTTGAGAGCGAATGGGGAGTTACCGTCAATTCTGACGGAACTCTCAGCGTAAACTGAGGTGATAAAAATGAAAAAATTAAAAGCTTTTATCTCCTTGGTGTTCGTTCTGTCTCTTGTTATGGGAATGTCTCTCACGGCTTCGGCAGACTCGACAATAAGCTTTAACGGCTTCAAGGATGGCTTCGATTTCAGCAATCGTGATTTGTTTGCAAGCTTCAAGTATGTTGTACCGGGTGATGTGCTAACGGAGAAAATTACATTCACAAACAACGCCAAGGACAGCGATTTTGTAAATCTTTATCTCAAGGCGAATGTGGAGGACGTAAACGAGGATTATCAGATTGATTTTCTTGCCGTACTCGGTTTAAAGGTATATAACGGCACGGAGCTTATTTATGATAATACCGCTGACGAAACGGGAACGCTGACAGATTTTAAGTATCTCGGAACTTTCAGAAGCGGTGAAAGTGCTACCCTCACGGCAGAACTAAGCGTGCCGATAGAGCTTGGCAATATGTATGCGGGCAGCCTCGGCAATGTCGACTGGATTTTCCATGTCGAAGCTTACAGCGAAAGTCAGCTCACGGCAAGAAAGCTTTGGTCTGACGGAAATGCAAACCATGAGAATGATAACGTGACGGTCAATCTTCTTGAAGACGGTGAGGTGGCAGGAACTGCTGAACTTAACTCCGAAAACAACTGGGCATATACCTTTGACAGACTACTCGAAGGTCACTCTTGGTCGGTCGAAGAGGCAAATGTTCCGAGCGGATATGAAGTAAGCTATGATACGGTCGGTAATGTCACAACGATTACAAATAAGCTTATCGAAACGCCCACACCTACGCCAACACCAAACGGTGAAAAAACCACTCTCACGGTAAATAAAACATGGAGCGGTGATAAGGAGAGCCAAAGACCGAGTGCCGTTACCGTTACGCTTTATAACGGAGCGAGCGAATATCAGACGGTTGAGCTTAATGCATCCAATAACTGGAGTTACACTTGGAAAGACCTTGACGCAGGCGGAAACTGGCAGATTCTCGAGAGCAATATCCCAAACGGTTACACACCGTCTTATTCAAGGAGCGGCTCGACTGTCACGGTAACAAACACGAGAAGTCTCGTGCAGACAGGTCAAAACAATTTGCCGATATTTATTTTTGGTGGCTGCGGTATTATCTTGGTGATTGTCGGAATTTTGATTCTCAGGAAGAAAAAGAAGAATGGCTAAGAAAACAGGAACGATAATAATTGTTGTCGGCTTAATTTGTCTGATTTCAGCGTTCGGCTTTTATCTTCACAACCAAAACGAGAGTAAGTTGGCGGGCGACAGCGCACAAAAAGTTCTTGAAGAGCTCGATGCGGTAATTGAGGAAAATAAAACCGAAAGCAACGAGAGTAACGCTTTACTCGAAGAGGAAACTTCCGATGAAATGCCGACAGTGACGATTGACGGATATGATTACATCGGATATGTTGAAATTCCGAAAATAGGCATTAAACTTGCCGTTATGGCAGACTGGGACTATGACCGACTCAAAATTGCGCCGTGCAGAAATTTCGGCTCGGTACTTTCGGACGATTTGGTCATAGCAGGTCACAACTACACGTCTCATTTCGGAAAGCTTGATAATCTCATAAGTGGTGACAGTGTGATTTTCACCGATGCGCTCGGTGCGGTCTATTCTTATACTGTGGAAAAACTCGACACTGTATCAGCGGAAAATGTAGATGCCGTGCAGAACAGCGGATACGACCTCGTGCTTTATACCTGTACGCTTTCGGGCACAGAGAGAACAGCCGTTTACTGCAACAGAGTGAATTTTTAACAACAGCATATTGATTAGTTGAAAAGCGAGTTCGAATAAAAAATCTCAGATAAGCAAATTAGCTTGTCTGAGATTTTTGTTTTGTGTTTATTTATCGAACTATTTTGATTACAGCCGTGTCGGCGTAGGTGAGCGGTTCATTGTGGATGAAGAAAATCTTTCCGTCAACTGGAGCGTAGAGCGTTTCGCTTGTTTCACTCGTGTAGGGGTGGATTATATTTGCAATCGGCTGACCGATTTTTACTGCATCGCCTGCTTTGACAAGCGGCTCGAAAATACCCGATTCGTTTGTCTTGACGGACACAAGCTCGGTGTCATAAACGATTTGAGACTTGTAGCCGACTGGCCCCGAGTACTTGAGTATTCCCTGAGAGGAGAGAAAGCTCATAACAGCCAAAACCGCCTGACCCGCACCGTTGGGGTCGATTTTCGTTGTGCTTGTTGTGTATAGCGAGAAAGCCTGAGTATCCCAAACCTGCCAGTTGTAATTTAGTGTGGTGGTGTCGTACGGCCTAACCTTTCTCACAACGACATAGGGCAAGCTGAAAGTGCTTGCAATTTCGGTTGTGGAAAATCCTTCGTCCATCATTCTGATATGCGGAACAAAGTCGCCGGGCATATAGAAGGAAGTGAACTGGATACCGTACTTGTAATCCTTAATTTCTTTGAAAACACCGTCGGCAATTCTCTGCGTGGTTTCGCCTAAATCATAGCCGGGGAACATTCTGTTGATGTCGGTGTTGTCTGTGGGCCAAAATCTCTTTTGAATGTTCATGGAGGATGGGTTCATCGTGGGAATTACAAGTATTTTTTTCCCCTTTGTGATTCTGCCCTCCGCCTCAAGCTGAGTGAATTTCTTTACAAGCTTGGAGGCGCAATAAATCTGCTGAACTTCGTTTCCTCGTGAAGCACCGACTATTGCGACGGACTCTTCGCCCTCGCCGAATTCGTATCCCGTTATGCGGAATTTATCACGGTAAAGTCCGCTCATTTCGTAAATCGTGCGTTTAATCATGCAGACACACCTCCTTGCGAAGAAGTCTGCCGATGAGCGAGCCCTCATTTACAACGGGAAAATCTCTTATCGTAAAAAGAACGCCGTCCACGGGAGCAGTTACTTCATCGAGTACCGCGCCAGAAAGCGGATCTACTATCTTTCCGACTAAGTCGCCCTTGTTGAGAAGAACCCAGCATTTTACCGACGGAATGAAAATTCCGCCTGCTTTTGCGTTAAGAAAGCTGACATCATCCTGATCTCTCGAGATAATCGGAATACGGGGGGCTTTTGTCTCGCCCTGCCAAATACCAAGCTTGCTCATGAGGTTCATAATACCGTCAACAAGCTGATTGCCGAGCTCCTGAGTTATTCTCATACCAACGCCCATTTCGACAACGAGGACGGGTGTGCCCGTGCTGTTGAGGCTGTAGGCAAAGGTGGATTCGAGCACTGTGCTTGCACCATGCACCCAGATGAAGTCTACGTTTGCTTCCATTGCAAGTGGAACGAGCTGTTCTTCGTGCAGTTGATTAATTCTTATCTGCGGTATTTCTGTCAAATAAATATTGCTTGCGTGAACATCGAGCACGCAGTCAGAGCCGCTTACATCCTCAACGATTTTGGCAGCTAAATACTCCGTCATATTTCCGTCGGCATTACCGGGGAAAAGACGGTTCATATCCAAATCAAAAGCAGGAAGTCCTCTTGTTATCGAGTCGATTCCGAGAGGATTCATAGCGGGATAAATGTCCACTATTCCCGTCAGCTTGTCTTTTTGACTGTTGATTCTTCTTTGCAGCTCGTAGCAAACGAACTGTCCCTCGAGTTCGTCACCGTGGATTCCCGTGACGATGCTTATGCGCTTCATCGGCCCGTCAGCCTTTTCGGGCATAAGACGGTTCTTCCTGATGTTGAGAGTTTCGTCAACAGGAAGTCTCACCGACGCTATTGTTTCTATCATATTATTCTTCCTTTACTGTGAAATAAGCGTGGGGGAAGTTACCCTTGAGCTTATCTCTTGTCTTTGTGCGCCTCCGCCCCTAAGTATTCCTCTGTTAATCGCACATTCCGTGGCATCTCTGCCGTCACCCAGCTTGATATAATTTTCGTATACACGGCAGTCGTGAGTGGGGTCAAGCGCTATCCATTTGTCACTGACAAGTGCCTCGACCCAAGCGTGACTTTCTCCCTCGCCGACTAAAAGTCCGCAGACATATCTTGCGGGGATTTTAGCCATTCTCAGGAGAGTTATCAGAATGTGGGCATAATCCTGACAAACGCCGACTCCCATTTTGAATGAGGTTTCGGCGTCTGTTGTGACCTCGGTTGTTTTCGGAACATAAGAGAAGTCACCGTGTAGCTTATGCATAATATAAAGGGATTTATCAAGGTCGTTTTCGAATCCCGATAAATCAAAGGTGCTGAAATATGCGGTGAGTGCTTCTTTAGGAATGCATTTTCCGAACGGATAACGGTAAAGGGCAATTCGTCCCTCTTTAGCCGTTTCTTCAAAGTCACTCGCATGAATTTCAACATCACCGAAAATATGGTAGCTGAAGAAATCGTGCGGAGTGTCTACCCGTCCGTAAATCTGTTTGTTTCCGTTTGAGTCCTCACCGACAGAATAAGGTGCATGCGGCGTTAATTCAATCGTATGACTTAAAAGCTTTTGACGTGCGGTATCCTTGGGGATACATTTTATGGTGAAATGGCACTTGCTTACCGGTGAGGAGTAGTACAGATTCATTCGGTAATCAAATTCTAACTTCATATCGTACCTCTTTTTAGAAGATTTGTTCTACATTTGATACGATACTATAATAATCCATTTCGTCCTTTTCCGCCAGTTCTTTTACAATATTTAATTTATCTTCGTTATATGAAAGACCGCTTTTCGTGACTCTCGGAATCATTCGGTGAACTTCTCGTCTGATTTCTCCTGACGGAGCTTCAAGTCTTGAGTAGAGGTCAATTCGCTCGATTCTCTTTCCTGCTTTGATGATATTTCTAACGTGCTCGCTGTCTATTCTGTCGTCTATGATACCCCAGAAAGCGAGTAAATCATCCAAAACATGCTGTAACTCAAACAGCGGAGCGTCTGAGGAAGCCGCTTTGTTCATCTCGTAGATTGTGAGCTGAATGTAGGAGAGAGCCTCGGTCGAGATGCTGTCACGAAGAACTATCGCATTGTCATAGGCACGGTTGAGGTTGCTGATAATCGAGTCGGGATTCTCTGCGTCAAACGGATAGCGTGCAAGAAAATCCGCACGGTCGCTGTAAATGTTCGGAATATCTATACTTGAGCAGAACGCTACATAGCCGTCCTCCTCGGCGTCAATCATGGAGTCGAAGCTCTTGAAAAAGAGACGAATTGTTGAATATACTCTCTCGGAGTATCTTCCGAGCCAATAAAGTCTGTCTGCCTGTTCTATCGAGATAATACCCATGTGTCTTTAAATCCTCCTCCTTGAGATGAGTTAACAATAAATGAATCGGGGTTTCGTGAGAAA
>CAVBOS010000047.1:0-12084 GCA_963597005.1 Lachnospiraceae bacterium | reverse complement strand
CTGCTCCTCTGTGATTCCGCTAATTCTTGCCTTTTTGGAGAGAATGAGTCTGTGAGCCACGCAGTCGGTGAAAATTCCCGCAATGTCATCGGGGAGAACGTACTCTCTTCCTTTTAGGTAAGCCATAGCCTTGCACATGGATGTGAATGCGATTGTGCCTCGTGGTGAGACGCCGAGCTCAACTAAATCTGACTCTCTTGTAGCCTGAATAAGCTTTCCGATGTACTGATAAAGAGCGTCGTGAATGAAAAGTCCCTTTACTTCTTCTTTCATTCGAAGAAGCTCGTTTTTTGATATAACGGGCGTTACCTTGTACGGCTCAACCTTGCCTCGAACGATTGAAATTTCGTCCTGAATGTTCGGATAGCCCATGCTTATGCAAATCATAAATCTGTCGAGCTGAGACATAGGAAGTCTCTGAGTGCCGGCAGAGCCAATTGGATTCTGAGTTGCGATAACGACAAAGGGATTCGGAACCAAGTGGTCCTCACCGTCAACTGTAACCTTGCCTTCCTCCATGACCTGAAGCAGAGCCGACTGGGTTTTCGGTGAAGTACGGTTGATTTCATCAGCCAAGAAGAGGTTGCACATTGCGGCACCCTCACGATAGACAAAATTGCCGCTTGCCGCATCATACATGCTGAAGCCTGTGATGTCCGCAGGCATAACGTCAGGAGTGAACTGAACTCTGTGCTCGGTGAGCTCCATTGCGTTTGTGAATGCATTTGCCATAGTTGTCTTGCCGACGCCCGGGATATCCTCAATGAGAACATGACCGCCCGCAAGAATTGCTGCCATTACCTTGACGATGCAGACATCCTTGCCGATAACGGCTTTTCTAACTTCGTTTACTACGGCTACTGCACCTTTATTATCCATATACTGACCTCCTAAGGGTAAAATTATCTGATTTATCTTTTTATCTAAAGAATTGTATCATAACAAAATTAAAAGTTCAATTGAACTCTCGCAAAAGATATGTAAAATTGCTGTTCTTCATCGATGAAACAGCGAATGAACCGAATTTCTTGTAAATACGGGAATAAATTGTTATACTTATCTTTACAGATGTAAAAACAAAGGATGTGTAAAAATTGAACAGCTCTAACGAAAAGAAAAAGCACGCAGTCAGGTCAAGCTGTGACGACTGCATGCATTTTACATATGATGAATATTACGATTGCTGGGATTGCGAGGTCAGCATGGACGAAGACGATTACGGAAGAATTTCGACAAACTCCCGTTCATATTGCCCGTATTACCGCCCGGGTGACGAATATACAATCGTAAGAAAGCAGAACTGATTTAAGTCTTTATCACTCCGTTAAATCGATTGTAATCTGCTTTACTGTCGGTTTGTACTGAGTGAGCTTGACGCCAGCCGCATTAAGCATTCTTCTTGATGCGACCATGTTCGGCGCACCGTTGTATTTATCGCTTAAGTATACAACCTCGCTTATGCCAGACTGAATGATAGCCTTGGCGCACTCGTTGCACGGGAAAAGAGCGACATAAAGCTTTGAGCCGCGAAGGTCCTTGCCGTTAGCGTTGAGGATAGAGTTGAGCTCAGCGTGAACCACAAAGGGATACTTAGTGTCTTCGCCCTCTCTTGCCCAGGGGAATTCGTCATCGCTGCAGCCCTTGGGGAAGCCGTTGTAGCCTGTCGAGATGATAACGTTGTCTCTGCCGACTATGCATGCGCCGACCTGAGTGTTCGGGTCTTTGCTTCTCATAGAAGCGAGCTTTGCAACGGACATGAAATAATCGTCCCATGTGATGTAATTTTCTCTTTTCATAGCGGTCCTCCGAAATAAATATGTACTGTAAAGAGTATATATTGATAATGCTTTTTCTGCAAGTAAAATTTGTTCTCTGACTTAAAGTGAAATTAAGATATTTTCAAATTTCATTTTGCACAGATTTTTAAACAAATGCGGTTGACTTGAAAACCTACTTGTGATAAATTATGCACAGAATAAATTTATCGGAAACGAAGTGACGTTTTCGAGCTGATTGTATTGTGCGTAATGCGCAAAATTTAAATAGCTAAAGACACGGCAGGTTTTTTCATGGGCAACAATATCATCGATTTAGCAGGTTTAATTACAACTCAGAATTCATTCATGTTGGGTTACTACAATTATATCAGTAAGACAGGAGAGGGATACGGACTTAACGAAAAGGAAACGGATATTCTTTCATTCTTCCTTTCGTTTCCCAAGTGTGACACTCAGACCGATGTGGTAAAGCTTCGAGGATACTCGAAAAGTCAGGCTTCAAAGAGCATTGGGGTGCTCATTTCAAAGGGCTTCGCTTATGCAGAAGAGGACAAAAACGATGCAAGAATATTGCATATCAAAATGACCGACAAGGCAAGAGAGCTTGCACTTTTGCTTTATGCCAAGAAAAGCGAATTTTATGAAAAAGCCCTTAAAGGCTTTTCTGATGACGAAATTGAAAAGATAAATTATTTTGTAAAGAAGATGAACGAAAATCTTTCATCATCGGACTGATAATTCAAACGATAACATAAGAGATGCCTTTTGGGCGTCTCTTTTTTGTTGATTCTGCCGTCAGCTGCTTAGCTTCAAAAAGCTTGCAATTTTGCGAAATATAGGCTATAATACCATAATTAGAAAGAAATAGATTAAAATAAGATATAAAGGAAATAAAACAGCATGCTTCAGTTTGAAGAATTAAAGAAGAAATTGGACGATCAGCAGTCTGCGCTCGAGTTGCTCAAGGACTCCTTGGGACTTGAGAAGATTCGCCGTGAGGTCGAGATGCTCGAGCTTAAGGCGGCGGCACCTGGATTCTGGGACGATATGGAGACAGCCCAGAAGGTTACTCAGAGAACGGCTAACCTCAAGGCTAAGGATCAGGGTTATCTTGACCTTGTAGAGAAGAGCGAAGACACCTACACACTCATTGAAATGGGTGACGAAGAGGAGGATCTTTCTCTCATTCCCGATATTGAGGCTCAGATAGAGGAGATTACCGAGAAAATAGAAAACATGCGCCTGACAACCTTACTTACAGGCGAATATGATAAAAACAACGCAATTCTCACATTCCATGCGGGCTCGGGCGGAACCGAGGCTCAGGACTGGGCAGAGATGCTTTTCAGAATGTACAACCGTTGGGGCGAAAGACACGGCTTCAAGGTCAGTACACTTGATTACCTTGACGGCGACGAGGCAGGACTTAAGTCGGCTTCCATTCTCGTTGAGGGAGAGAATGCTTACGGCTTCCTTAAGAGTGAGGCGGGCGTTCACAGATTAGTAAGAGTTTCACCGTTTGACGCCGCAGGCAGAAGACACACATCGTTCTCGTCACTCGAGGTTATGCCTGAGATTGAAGAGGATCTTTCCGTTGAGATTCCTCCCGAGGACATCAAGATGGAGGTTTACCGTGCTTCTGGTGCCGGCGGACAGAAGGTCAACAAGACCTCCTCGGCAGTCAGACTTATCCATATTCCTACAGGTATCGTAACAGCGTCACAGGTTGAAAGAAGCCAGTTCCAGAACCGTGCCGTTGCTATGAAGATGCTTATCTCCAAGCTCGTTGAGATTAAGGAGAAGGAGCACCTTGAGAAGCTCTCTGATATCAAGGGAGTTCAGAAAGAGATCACTTGGGGCAGCCAGATTCGTTCATATGTTTTCATGCCTTACACATTGGTTAAGGACCACAGAACAAAGTATGAAACGGGTAATATCAATGCTGTCATGGACGGTGCTCTCGACCCGTTTATCAACGCTTACTTAACCGCACTCAGCCAGGGCACACTTGACGAGAGCGGAAGCGATGATTAATTAATTTTTAGAAAATAAGAGCCATACGGCTTTTATTTTGGAAGCGAATTTCAATAAAGGCTTTGCGGATAACCCGTTAATGGGAAATTTTTTAAGAACGGCAAAACAGAGGAGCCGTCTGAGTTCGTAAAGCGCTGCGGAAAGGATGCGATTCAAAATGAATATTAAAGCTTTCGAAGAGTACGAATCAGAAGTTAGGTCCTATTGTAGGAAGTTCACATCGGTTTTTGTTAAATCGAAGGACTCAAAGCAGTATGACGAGGACGGCAACGAGTACATTGACTTTTTCATGGGTGCCGGTGCTCTCAACTACGGTCACAACAATGACTACATCAAGCAGAGAGTTGTCGATTATCTTATGAATGACGGTGTCACTCATGCCATGGACATGTACACGAAGCCGAAGAGAGAATTTCTCGAGTATTTTGAAGAGAAGATTCTCGCTCCGAGAGGACTTGAATACAAGGTCATGTTCCCCGGTCCGACAGGTACCAACTCCATTGAAGCCGCACTTAAGCTTGCAAGAAAGGTAACAGGCAGACAGACCGTCTTTGCATTCATGGGATGCTTCCACGGTATGACTCTCGGTGCACTTTCTCTCACAACAGAGGAGGCTGCAAGAAAGGGCGCAGGAACACAGCTCGGCGGTGTTGTTCACATTCCCGCACCTTATATGTTCCCGGGCCTTGATGTGCTTAATTACATCGATACACTCATCACAGACGATCACTCAGGTGTTGAGAAGCCGGCTGCAATTTTCATCGAAACACTTCAGGCAGAGGGCGGAATTCATCCGTTCAGCACAGAGTTCTTACAGGGACTTCGTGCACTTTGCGATAAGCACGAAATTCTTCTCGTTGTCGACGATGTTCAGGTCGGTTGCGGAAGAACAGGATATTTCTTCTCGTTTGAGAGAGCAGGCATAGTTCCTGACATCGTTTGTCTCTCAAAGTCAATCGGCGGTTACGGAATGCCGTTTGCACTCACACTCTTCAAGCCCGAGCTTGACATTTGGTCACCGGGTGAGCACAACGGAACCTTCAGAGGCTTCCAGCTTTCTGTTGTTGCCGCAAAGGCAGCACTTGAGCTTGTTGCTGAAAAGGATGTTCCCGGAATGGCTAAGGCAAGAGAACCGTTCATCAGAGAATATCTCACAACAGAAATGGCTAAGATTTCTCCCGATATCGAGGTTCGTGGCTTAGGCTGCATCTGGGGCTGTGATTTCGGCAAGTTCCCGAAGGGCACAGTTGTCAAGATTATCCATGAGGCTTTTGATAACGGACTTATCTTTGAGACGGCGGGCCGTGAGGACAGCGTAGCAAAGATTATGCCGCAGCTTATGATTAATGATGAGGATCTTAAGAAGGGACTTGAAATTTTCGTAAATGCTGTAAAGACTGTACTCGAAAAGTAAATAATAAAAATCGGTGCGAATTTTTTTGAGTTCGCACCTTTTTGTTTATTAGAATAAGAAAAACCGCTTATCACATGGTTGAATAAGCGGTTTTGTGTTTGTCAGTGAAAATTACATCTTCTCGGGAATTGTAATCTTGAACATCTCGAGAACATTCTTGATAACGGTCTTAGTAGCCTTGCAGAGATAAATTCTTGCCTGCATGAGATCGTTGTCTTCAACTCTTACACGGCAAGCATTATAGAACTTGTGGAAGAGAGTTGCAACATTGATGACATACTTTGTGATTCTCGATGGGTCGTAAGCCTTTGCGGCTGAGATAACCTCGTCTGTGAATGCCGAAAGAGCGTTTATAAGCTCGATTTCCTCTTCTGCTGTGAGAAGCTTGAGCTGCTCGTTCGTTACATCAGCAAACTTAACTCCGTCCTCCTCGAGTCCGCGGAGAATTGAGCAAATTCTTGCGTGAGCGTACTGAACATAATAAACGGGGTTGTCGCTCGACTCGGAAACTGCGAGGTCATAGTCGAAGTCAAACATTGAGTTTGCTTCACGAAGATTGAAGAAGAATCTTGCGGCATCGATCGGAACCTCGTCAAGAAGTGTGTGCAGAGTGATTGCCTTACCTGAACGCTTGGACTGCTTGACGGGCTGACCGTCAATTAAAATTCTGACCATCTGCATGAGGATGATGTCAAGCTTTGATGCGTCTGCGCCGTAAGCGGTGAGAGCACCCTTGAGTCTCGGAACATAACCGTGATGGTCTGCGCCCCAAATGTTGATAGCCTTGTCATATCCGCGTGTTACAAGCTTGTCGTAGTGATAAGCGATATCGGGAACGATGTATGTCGGGAAGCCATTCTCTCTTCTTAAGACGATGTCCTTTTCGTTGCCGAATTCTGTTGCCTTGAACCAAACCGCACCGTCCTGCTCGTAGGTGTAGCCCTTCTCGGTCAAAGTGTCGATAACCTTGTCTACGTCTCCGCTCTTATGCACACTGCTCTCAAGGAACCATCTGTCATAGACAATGCGATACTTCTTGAGGTCACGCTCGAGTGCCTGAATGTTAAGCGGAAGTGCATAGTCGATAAGTGCCTGACGGCGCTCTTCTTCGCTGACACCGATGTACTTGTCACCGTTGATTTCTGCAAAGTTCTTAGCGTGGTCGATGATATCCTGTCCGTGGTATGAATCCTCGGGAAGATAAGTATCGTCAGGGCTCGGCTCGCCGCCGTTCGGATCGAAAAGCTGCTTGTATCTCATATCGAGAGAAAGACCGAACTTTGCGACCTGATTGCCTGCATCATTTACATAGAACTCACGGTCGACATCATAGCCTGCCTCTTCGAGAACGCTTGCAAGACAGTCTCCGATAGCGCCGCCTCGTGCGTTACCGATGTGCATTGGGCCTGTCGGATTGGCAGAAACAAACTCAACCAAAACTCTCTTGCCCTCGCCGAAGTTTGACTTTCCGTAGTCGTCACCAAGAGTATTGATATCCTTCAAAACATCTCCGTAGAATTTTGGAGAGAGGAAGAAGTTGATGAATCCGGGGCCGGCAATTTCGAACTTGTCGAAATATGTTCCGTCAAGCTCCATGTGAGATGTGACAGCCTCGGCAATTTTTCTGGGAGCTGCATGGAAAGCTCTTGCGCCTGCCATGGCGGCGTTGGTAGCCCAGTCGCCGTGTGTGCGGTCTGCGGGCTTCTCAAGTGTAAATGCAGGAATTTCAGCTTCGGGAAGCTCGCCTGCGGCAATAGCTGCGGCAAAGCCGTCCTTTATGAGATTCTCCAGCTGTAATTTTGCTGTTGATACGATTTTAGACATTTACTTGTCCTCACTTATTATTAATTATTCTAAATTTGCTTTTTCTACATGAATTTCGAGAGTGTTTCTCGAGGAAATCATATTGTTGATATATATGCTGTAGGTGCACTGAAGACTTCCGCCGTTTTCGTCAAGCGTCTGATTAAGTCCGTGAGCCTGAACTCCAAGCGTAAGAGCTCCGTAAGGAGTGTCGTAAGCGCAGACATTAAGCTTGCCCGGCTCAACCAAAAGCTCGGTGTGATCGCCTGTTTTGGCCATGGTAAGTTTGTTATCTTCAACCTTGACTATCGTCAGCGGGCCGTTATCTCCGCTTTCGTCCATGCCTCGGTAAGAAATTATCTTCTTGCCACTCGGTCTTACGCAGTAAGCACCAAGGGTATCAATTTCAACCTTATCATCAAATTCGCCCTCGGTTCCGTGCGGAAAATAATGCTGAGTGCCCGTTACTCTGATGACATAGTCTTCTTTAAGCTTTGCTTTATCAGTATTTTTCGATATCAATTCTGTGCGTCTCCCCGTCAATGTATCCGCCGAGGAAAATTTCTGCAACATTCGTGAAGCCCTCTGTCGAGTCGCTTACGAAGTACTTGTACTCGGCTTTGTGGTTTTCTTCGCAGAGAAGATTTTTGTTTTCAAGAAGCTCGGCAACATAGTGAGCTGTTTCCTTGCCGCTGTCAATAAGCTTTACCTTTTCGCCGACCGCATTTCCTATTGCCCATTTAATAATCGGAAAGTGAGTACAGCCGAGAATGACAGTGTCTACCTTTTCAGCGTTGATTCTCGTGAGGTATCTTCTTGCGGCAAGAGATGTTACCTCGTCGCCGATTGTGATAAATCCGTTTTCGACAAGCGGAACGAACAGCGGACAAGCCTCTGTGAATAGGGAGAGTTCGGGGTTAATTTCGTTCAGCTTTTTTACGAAAGAACCGCTCTTGATTGTAGCGGGAGTTCCGAGAATACCTATTCTGCCATTCTTGGTGTAGTCTGCGGCGGCTTTTGCGGTGGGTGTGATAACATCTATGTACGGGACGGGAAGGCTTTTGCCGACCTCGCCTGCCGTTGATGAAACAGTACCGCAAGCGGCAACGATTGCTTTAACGTTATTCTGAAGCAGAAAATTCATATCCTGCTTTGCGAATTTGACTATTGTTTCGGCGCTTTTTGTACCGTACGGTACTCGACCCGTATCTCCGAAGTAGATAATGCTCTCGTTCGGAAGAACACGCTTGAGCTCCTTAACGGCAGTCAATCCGCCAAGACCCGAGTCGAATACGCCTATCGGTCTGTTATCCATGAATTACCTCATTCAAATCTGTTTTCTGCGGTTGCGATAAGCTCGTCAATAAGAGTCTTTGCGTCTTTTCCGCTTGCAGCCCAAAGCTTCGGATACATGCTGATGCTTGTGAAGCCGGGGAGAGTGTTAATCTCATTGAGGATAACCTTGCCGTCCTTCTGTACGAAGAAATCAACTCTTGAAAGACCTGCGCAGCCGAGAATCTTATAAGCTCTGACAGCGATGTCTCTTACTTCATTGATTTTCTCTTCAGAGAGGTGAGCGGGAATGTAGGTAACGGATGTGCCTGAATTATATTTGTCATCATAGTCGTAGAACTCTGCGCTTGCGCCGATTTCGCCGACTGTGGAAGCGACAGCGTCACGGTTTCCGAGAACCGCACATTCGACCTCCTGACCGACGATGCCCTCTTCGACAACAACCTTGATGTCTTCTTTTGCCGCTTTTTTGATAGCTGCGTCAAGGCTCTCTGCGGAGTCAACCTTGCTTACTCCGACGGAAGAGCCTGCGTTAGCCGGCTTAACGAAAACAGGGAAATTAAGTCTTGCGACTATTCTGTTGATTATCTTCTCGGGATCGGTATCATATTTGTCTCTGAAGAACCAGAGATAATGAGCCTGCTCGATGTTTGCGCTGTTAAGAAGACTGTGTGTAACCGCCTTATCCATTGTGACGGCAGAAGCAAGAGTTGCACAGCCGACAAAAGGAACACCAGACATCTTGAAAATGCCCTGAATTGTGCCGTCCTCGCCGTTCTTTCCGTGAAGAACAGGGAAATATACATCAACATCAATCTGGAATGTTCCGTTGTCTCCGAGAACAACAAGACCCTTTGTGTTCTTGTCGGGAGAGATGATGCATGAACGGTTATTTTCGTCGTCAACCCATGTGTAGTTCATGATGTTCTCTGTTGGGCCGCTGTAAAGATACCAGCCGCCTTCCTTTGTGATGCCGAGTGTTACGATATCGTATTTTTCTTCATCGAGATTGTCGATTATAAAGCATGCAGATCTGCAGGAAACCTCATACTCGCTGCTTTCACCGCCGAATATGACACAAACTGTCTTTTTCTCGTTTGCACACATAGTTATGCCTCCGTGTTATGTATTTATTTTGAATTGAGTGATTGCAAATTTCTTATTCTGCCGTAAAAAAGAGTCGCTTTACAACAGAATTTCAGTCTATTTTATCATAAGAACGAGCCGTTTTCAAGGGAAAGGGCAAAGGTAGTGCATAATATTAAGGATATAGAACGATATTTGCAAAATAAAACAAACTCTGAGAGAAAATTTTTATCAACACTTGAAATTTTGTTTCAAATGATGTAGAATTACAGACGGTTTAATATGTGGTAGGAAATACTCGGGAGAAAATCGTTTGATTTACCGAAGGAGTAACACTCTCAGGTTTCGCAAGATAGGACCGAGTATGGATTGATTCCGGAGAAGCTCATTTGAGTGCCGAAGGTGCAAGGTTGGGGGACCGAATCTCTCAGGCAAAAGGACGGATTCTTTTACTGCAATAAATAATGATTGATTTTAGCAGACTTTATGGTCTGCTTTTTTGTTTTTCTTGACAGAAAAAAGCCTTGCGGATATATTTGTAGCATAGAAAAATCGAGGAGTGAGAGAATAAAAATGGCAGAGAAGAATGTTAGCTTAACCACGCTTTGCTACATAGAAAAGGACGAAAAATACCTCATGCTTCACAGAGTGAGCAAGAAGAACGACCTCAACCGTGACAAGTGGATAGGAGTAGGCGGTCACTTCGAGTTCGGAGAAAGTCCCGAGGACTGCATAACAAGGGAGATTAAAGAGGAAACGGGACTTGACGCAAAAAAGCTTAGATTTCGTGCGGTGGTCACATTTGTTTCCGATGATGATATTACCGAATATATGCATCTTTTCACATGTGAAGATTTTACGGGTGAAATTCGGGAGTGTAATGAGGGAAAGCTTGAGTGGGTAGAAAAAGATAAAATCGAAAGCCTAAACCTCTGGGAGGGCGACAAGGTATTTTTGAGAGAGCTCAGCACAAACGAAGTTTTTTTTAGCCTAAAGCTTAACTACAAAAACGGAAAATTAGAGGATTTTGCACTTAATCGATACTGATTTTGTGCCTAAGTCTTGATAAATCTTTGGTTTTATATTAAAATAATCTTTATCGTTAATTGAAGAAAGGACGCTATTTAAAATGGCAGAAGTTAGAACAAGATTTGCCCCAAGCCCGACAGGCTTTATGCACGTCGGTAATCTTAGAACAGCTCTTTACGAGTACCTCGTGGCAAAGAGCCAGGGCGGCAAGTTTATTTTAAGAATTGAAGATACAGATCAGGAGCGCTTTGTTGAGGGCGCTACCGATATCATATACAAAACTCTCGAAACAGTCGGACTCAAGCACGATGAGGGCCCCGATATCGGCGGTGACTTTGGCCCGTATGTTCAGAGCGAGAGAAAGGATACATATAAGCCTTATGCCGAGCTTTTAGTCAAAATGGGCAAAGCATACCGCTGCTTCTGCTCCAAGGAGAGACTCGATTCTCTCAAGGAGAACAGCGAATTTGGCGGATATGACCGTCACTGCCGTGACCTTTCCGAGGAGGAGATAAATAAGCTTCTTGAGGCAGGCACACCTTATGTTATCCGTCAGAAGATGCCGCTTGAGGGCACAACAAGCTTTACCGATGAGGTTTACGGCACAATCACGGTTAACAATGAGGAGCTTGAGGATCAGATTCTTCTGAAGACAGACGGATTCCCAACCTACAACTTCGCAAATGTTATTGATGACCACCTCATGAACATCACTCATGTTGTCAGAGGAAGCGAGTATCTCTCATCATCTCCTAAGTACAATCTTCTTTATGAGGCATTCGGATGGGATGTTCCGACATATGTTCATCTTCCGCTTATCATGGGCAAGAATGAGGACGGAACGGTTTCCAAGCTTTCCAAGCGTCACGGCTCAACGAGCTTCCAGGGACTTGTGGACGAGGGCTACCTCCCCGAGGTTATCACTAACTACATCGCACTTTTGGGCTGGGCACCGAAGGACACTCAGGAGATATTCAGCTTAAAGGAGCTTGAAGAGAATTTCTCAATCAGCGGAATTTCCAAGAGCCCTGCCGTATTCGATTACGACAAGCTTCTTTGGTTCAACGGAGAATATATCAAGAAAATGACTAAGGACGAGTTCCAGAGCCACGCAATGCCGTATTACAGAGAGGTTCTCGGTGACGGCGACTACGATTTCTCGATACTCGATGAGGTTTTACAGCCTCGTGTAAACAAGTTCAATGAAATTCCCGAGAAGATAGAGTTCTTCGCTCATCAGCCTGAATATACAGCAGAGCTTTTTGTCAACAAGAAGAGCAAGGCAAATCTCGAGAACGCTCCCGTCATGCTTTCAAACGCAATTGAGGTTCTTGAGGGCGTGGAGGACTGGAGAATCGATCCTATCCATGATGCTCTTATTCCGCTTGCTGAGAAGCTGGGCGTTAAGAACGGCACACTTCTCTGGCCTATAAGAATTGCGGCAGCGGGACAGACCGTTACTCCGGGCGGTGCCATGGAGGTTCTTGCATTCCTTGGTAAGGAAGAGGCACTAAAGAGACTTAAGGACGGTCTTGCTAAGTTAAATTAAGGATTTTCAAAATATATTTTAACGAAAGGAAAGAGAGAATATGAGTGAAAACATCGAAGTAAAGGCTAACGAAGAGGAAGCTGTCACCAATTTTATCG
>CAVBOS010000046.1:0-12254 GCA_963597005.1 Lachnospiraceae bacterium | reverse complement strand
ACATTATATTGTTCCATTCTTTGCCTCATTTCATAAGCTTATAAATTGTGTCCATAAGCTCGTCTACAGTTTCTTCCTTTCCCTCCTTGATGTCCCTCACAACGCAGTGATGAACATGGTTTGAAAGAAGCTCTCTGCTGAATGCGTTCATTGCCGAGGTGACCGCCGCCGACTGAGTTAAAATATCGGGGCAATAAGCGTCATTCTCGAGCATGCGCTTGATTCCCCTTATCTGACCCTCGATTCGGCTCAGGCGATTCATAAGCTTTTTAACTTCATCGCTTGTTCTCTCGGTTGTCTTCTCGTCATCGTGAGCATGACAGCATGAGCATTTTTTATTATTATCTTCCATAAGTTATTACCTCTTCATGACATCCCACATACCCCTTAGGGGTATTTTATGATTTGATTATACCCCCCGTGGGTATCCTTGTCAACAGTTATTTTGAAAGGATTGACTTTATTTCTTCATTGACTTAAAATATTCAAAAAAAGAAAGGAGCTTAAAGCATGGAAAAAATCGCAAGCTTTACAATAAATCATATCGCCCTTGAGCCGGGCGTGTATGTCTCGAGAAAGGATCACATCGGAAAGGAAACGGTCACAACCTTTGACCTTCGCATCACCTCGCCGAATGACGAGCCTGTTATGAACACGGCTGAGGTTCACACCATTGAGCATCTCGGCGCAACTTATCTTCGAAACGACCCACAGTGGCAGGATAAAATCGTATATTTCGGACCAATGGGATGCCGAACAGGCTTTTATCTCATTTTGGCAGGTGACCTCGAATCCAAGGATATAGTCGAGTTGGTTACGGCAATGTTCGAGTTTGTACGTGATTTTGAGGGAGAAATCCCCGGCGCAGGCCCAAGAGACTGCGGCAACTACCTCGATATGAATCTAAATATGGCTCATTACATCGCAAAGCAGTATCTCGGAAGAACTCTTTACGGCATCGATGAGGCTCATTTGATTTATCCCGAATAATAAACACAAAAAAATCGGAGCAGCTTCTGTTTTCACAGTCTGCTCCGATTTTATTATTTTGCTAAAAATTACTTAATTACGATTTTCTGGAACTTCTTGCCCTTCTTGACTACGATGTAGCCCTTTTCGAAGTCCTCTGCGGTAAATCTCTTTGCGACATCATTTACCTTTTCGTCATCGACAGAAACGGAGTTCTGTGTGACGAGAGTTCTTGCGTCTCTCTTGGACTGAGCAAGCTTGGAAATAACGAGAATATCGAGAAGTCCGATACTTCCGTCTGTGAGTTCAACCTCTGTTGTCGGCATGTTATCGGTAACAGCTGCGCCCGCACCGTAAAGTGCCTTAGCGGCTGCCTGAGCCTTGTTTGCCTCTTCATCACCGTGAACAAGCTTTGTGAGCTCGTATGCGAGAATTTCCTTAGCCTTGTTGAGCTGACTGCCCTCCCACTTGTCCATCTCGTCTATCTCTTCGAGCGGCAGGAAGGTGAGCATTCTGATGCACTTGAGAACATCGGCATCGTCAACATTTCTCCAGTACTGGTAGAAATCGTAAGGGCTTGTCTTGTTCGGGTCGAGCCAAACGGCACCGGAAACAGTCTTGCCCATTTTCTTTCCCTCGGAATTGAGAAGAAGAGTGATTGTCATTGCCTGAGCCTTTGCGTCCTGCTCCTCGAGACCCAATTTCTTTCTGATGAGCTCACGGCCGCCGAGCATATTTGACCACTGGTCGTCACCGCCAAACTGGAGGTTGCAGCCGTAATCCATGTAGAGTCTGTAGAAGTCGTAGCTCTGCATGATCATGTAGTTGAACTCGAGGAAAGAAAGACCCTTTTCCATTCTCTGCTTGTAGCACTCGGCTCTGAGCATGTTGTTAACGGAGAAGTATGGGCCGATTTCACGCAAAACCTCAACATAATTTAAATCGAGAAGCCAGTCGCCGTTGTTTACCATGAGTGCCTTGCCGTCGGAGAAATCGATAAAGCGTGACATCTGCTTTTTGAAGCACTCGATGTTGTGATCGATAGTCTCCTTTGTGAGCATCTTTCTCATATCGGACTTGCCTGACGGATCACCGATCATTCCTGTTCCGCCACCGAGAAGTGCGATAGGCTTGTTGCCTGCCATCTGGAGTCTCTTCATAAGGCAAAGTGCCATGAAGTGACCGACATGCAATGAATCGGCTGTCGGATCGAATCCGATGTAGAAGGTTGCCTTTCCGGCATTAACTAATTCTCTTACCTTCTTTTCGTCTGTAACCTGTGCAATCAGACCTCTTGCCTGAAGCTCTTCATAAATTCCCATATTTACACGTCCTTTCATTTTTCTTCAGGGGGACGGGAATAAAAAAGCCCCCTGCATAATGCAGAGGGCATAAATTACTTTACGCGGTACCACCTCAGTTTACTGTTTCCTTACGAAAACAGCCTCAACAGGTACAGAAAACATTTTCTTATACCTTTGCGCCTTAACGCTCGCCTGCGGAGACTCCTACTAAAAAATTCAGAGTTCAGCTCGGGAATGTATTTCGGGTGTCCTTCTCTTCGGCTTACACCAACCGCCGAATCTCTTTGCCGAAGCTTACACCGTACTTCTTTCCGTCACAGCTTTTCCCGTTTAGTATATCTGTTATTTTAAATTTTGTCAAGCACAGAAAAATCATTTTGCCTCGAGCATTTCTTCAGCCATTTTAAGCTTGAGCGGAGTAATCTCGTCACCGCCGATTATCCTTGCAAGCTCCTTTAGTCTCTCGTCATGATCCAAAAGTGTTACCTCGGTTCTCGTGCGATTGCCGTCGTCATGCTTTTTGATGAGCATCTGATTATCAGCCATGGCGGCAATCTGAGCCAAATGAGTGATGCAGATAATCTGCCTTGAAGCCGCCGCTTCTTTGAGCTTCAAGCCAACCTTTCTGCCCGCTTCTCCGCTTATTCCCGTGTCTATCTCATCGAAAATGAGCGTGTCGATGTTGTCCCCGTTTGAAAGCACCGTCTTAATGGCTAGCATAATTCTCGAGAGCTCACCGCCCGACGCTATCTTGGACATAGGCTTTAAGCTTTCGCCCGAGTTTGCCGAAACCATAAACTGCATATCGTCACAACCGAATCGGTTTAGCGGTACTCTGTCCTGACGAACAGCGAATTCAACGCTCGGCATATTCAGGAATTTAAGCTGATTTTTTACCTCTTGGCTAAATCGTGAGGAGCACTCTTTTCTTCTCTCGGAAAGCTGTTTTGCGAGGCTTATCGCCTTTTCCTTGACCTCTTCAAATTCAGCCGTGAGCATTTCTGTTTTCTCGTCTGCAAGCTCGATTGACTCAAGCTCCCTTCTCGAGTTCTCGAGAAAATCAAGTATATCCTGTTCCGTTTCGCCATACTTTAGGCTTAAGCGATAAAGTAAATCTATTCTTTCCTCTATCTCGTCAAGCTCTGCCGGGTCAAAGTCAAAGGAATCGGCAAAGCTTCTTAATTCCGCCTCGGCGTCCTCAAGAAGATACTCCGCATTTCTAAGTTCCTCCGCCGTAGCTGTGAGCGGCAAATGACTTCTTGCGGCACTCTCGGCAAGCTGAGCCGCCTTCGAGACATAGGCAATCGCACCCTCGAAGTCGGTATCGCCGTTAAGAAGCTGTTTTGCTTCGGTGACGTCGTTCGTAATCTGCTCGCCGTGACGAATCTGATCGGCACGCTTATTTAGCTCCTCTTTCTCGCCCGGCTTTATGTCGGCGGCGGCGATTTCCTCTATCTGATATTTGAGCAAATCTATTCTTCTCGCCTTTTGATTTTCGTCCATGCGAAGCTTTTCAAGCTCACGCTGAATTTCACGCAGTCGGTCATACTCGTTTCGGTACTGCATGAGCAAATCTCCGAGTTCGCCGTAAGCGTCTATGTATCTCGCGTGAATCTCGGTGTTCATGAGATCGTAGCTTTCGTGCTGACCGTTTATATTGATGAGCGTGTTTCCTATTTCCTTGAGCATAGCCGCCGTAATCGGAACGCCGTTTGCCTTTTGGGTATTTCTCGACGCTCTTATCGTTTTGACAAGCTGCAATTCGTCGTCATCATGCGGTATTCCCATTTCGTCAAGCTTATTTGTGACAACGGGATTAAGCCCCGTGAACATAGCGGAAACAAGAGCGCTGTCCGTCCCCGTTCTTATTAAGTCTTTTGAGGTCCTCTCGCCCGTCACGGCATGAATCGCATCTATTATGATTGATTTACCTGCTCCCGTCTCACCCGTAAGGCAGGTGAATCCCGACTCAAAGTCGATGGAAGCCTTTTCGATAACGGCTATATTTTCGATATATAAAGCGGAAAGCAAACTCTCACCACCCTATCACTGCATAATGAGCTTGCTGAACTCTTCCTGACGGCTCTTTGCCTCTTCGGTCGACTTGCATACGCAGAAAATCGTATCATCGCCCGCAAGAGTGCCGACAATTCCCTTGAACTCGATAGCATCCATAGAAGCGCAAACTGCCTGAGCCATTCCTGTCATACACTTGATGACAAGCATGTTCTGAGCATAATTGACAGAAACAACGGAGTCGGCAAAGAGCGAATAAAACTTTGAGGACATATCCGAGCTTGCGTCACGGCTTGTGGAATAGCGGTATTTTCCTCTGGGGCCCATGCTCTTGACGAGCCTGAGCTCCTTTATATCTCTCGAAACCGTAGCCTGAGTTACGTCATAGCCGTTGGTTCGAAGTATATTCATAAGTTCTTCCTGAGTATCGATGTCATAATCTCTGATAAGCTCAAGAATTTTGGCATGTCTACCTGTTTTCATCAAATCTCTCCTTTAACGAACGATAAGCTTTTTGCTTACCACGTCATAAAAGCTTGTTTTTCCCATTCTGATAAGCCTTATACTGCGCTTTGCAACAGAAAAGCTTACCACATCATTTTCATCTATCTCAATCGGCTTGTTTCCGTCGAGAGTAAGTACGAATTTTCCGTGATCTCTGTCCTTTATTCTGACAGAAATCTCTGTTTCTCCGCTGTAAATTACCGCACGGTCATAAAGCGACATCGGGCAAATCGGCGTGAATATCATGCAGTTCAGCGTCGGGTCGACTATCGGGCCGCCAGCCGAAAGCGAATAGGCTGTTGAGCCTGTCGGCGTTGCTATGATTATTCCGTCCGCCCTGTGCGGATAAGCTCCGCTTCCGTTTATATCAACCGTGAAATCAATCGCGCGTATATCTCGGCAAGCGATTATTCCGTCATTCAGTGCAACATACGGCAAAGGATTTCCGTTGACGGAACAGCTGAGCATTTTTCGCTCCTCCGTCTGTCCGCTTCCCCTTATGACCTCGGGTATCTTTTCGATGTCCTGTGCTTCAAGACCGGCAAGATAGCCCAGTCTGCCCATATTTATTCCGAGTATCGGAACATCAAAGGCAGCCGCATGCTTGGCGGCATGCAGAATTGTTCCGTCGCCGCCCACCGTGATTATCACATCACTTCTTGCCGCAAGCTCATAGTGGTGCGAGAGGGTTTCCGCTCCCAAAAATTTATCCCTGAGATTTTCGTGAACAAACACCTCGTCACCGCTGTTTTTTAGTATCTTGATTATATCTGCGGTGCATTTTTCCGCACCGACCTTGTCGAGATTCGGAATAAGAGCTACCTTCATTTTAAATCACCCAAGTGTAGAGTGAGAGCTTTCTACCACCTTCGACGGGTCAAAGCCCTCAAAGCATACAGTTTCCTCTGTTTTTTGAAGCCATGCGAGATACTCGATATTTCCTTCTGGACCCTTTACGGGCGAGAAGGTGAGTCCGAGCACAGAGAAGCCGTTCTCGAGTGCAAACGCACAAATATCGGAAACAACCTCCTTGTGAACGTTGATGTCACGCACAACTCCCTTTTTACCGACCTTTTCTCTGCCTGCCTCAAACTGCGGCTTAATCAAACACACAACATATCCGCCGTCTGCCAAAAGCGGTCTGATTGCGGGCAAAATCTTTTTTAGCGAAATGAAGCTGACGTCAACACTTGAAAGATAAATATCCTCTGGCACCTGCTCGTGGGTTAAATATCTTGCATTAGTCCTCTCCATATTGACGACTCTCTCGTCATTTCTCAGGCTCCATGCAAGCTGACCGTAACCGACATCAACGGAATAAACCTTGACCGCACCGTTCTGAAGCATACAGTCCGTGAAACCGCCCGTTGAAGCACCGATATCCATGCAGACCTTGCCCTCGAGCGTAATAGGAAATTCTGCCATAGCCTTTTCAAGCTTGAGACCGCCACGGCTGACATATTTAAGCGTCGCACCTCTAACCTCGATTTTTGCATCCTCAGAAACTACCGTTCCCGGTTTGTCAGACTTCTGATTATCTACATAGACAAGACCTTCCATAATCATGACCTTAGCCTTCTCGCGGCTGGGAGCATAATTTTTTTCGTACAGAAGTATATCCAATCTTTTTTTCTCTGCCATTTAATTCTCCTTATTCATATCGGCTCTTATTTGTTCGGCTATTTTGTCGCCTGTCAGTCCAAGCTTTCTAAGCACCTCAAGCATGGGGCCGTGTGAGACAAATCCGCTGTCTATCGCATGAAGCGATGCCTTTCCCCTGAAGCCTTCGAGCATAAGCATGCTCAAAAATCCCTCGCCGATTCCGCCGACGGTGTAGCCCTCCTCAAAGAAGTAGAGTTTTTCGCTTGAAGCCGCCGCCTTTACAGCGTCCTTATCTATCGGAACAACTCGGTTCAGCTTGATTATATTCACCTCAATACCCTCTTTGTGAAGCTCCTCCTTGGCAAGACAGCACTGTGAAAAAATTCTTCCGTAGGTTACAAGAGTTATTTTAGCGTTTTTGTCGCCGTATATATCAAAATTTTCAAAGCTCGGCTTAAAATCGTCAGGAAGATACATCTGCGCTCCCCTCGGGTATCTGACGGCGGTGAGCTTTAAGCTGTCGTCCGTGAGATATTTCTCCATGACATTTTCAAGCTCATCATAGTATGACGGTGAGTAAACGTTTATACCCGGTATTGTCCTGAGATAAGCGCAGTCAAAAACACCGTTGTGGGTTTTTCCGTCCTCACCTACTATTCCCGCTCTGTCAACGGCGAGCATTGCTTTGAAATTTTGAAGTGAAATATCGTGAAGTATATTGTCGTATCCACGCTGTAAAAATGTGGAATAGACGGCAAATATCGGAAGCATTCCCTTCTCGGCAAGACCTCCGCTGAAGGTAACGGCATGTCCCTCGGCGATTCCCGTATCAAAAAATCTTCCGGGGAACTTCTGCGTGAAGCCGTACATTCCCGTTCCCGAAGCCATTGCGGCGGTAATTCCGCAAATTCTTTCGTCCCTCTCGGCAAGCTCGCAAAGCTTATCGCCGAAGACCTTTGAGAAGTTCTTTCCGCTGGGCTCTACTCTTCCTGTTTCAGGGTCGAAGCTGCCGACACCGTGGTAAATATTGGGCTGGTTCTCCGCAAAGAACGCACCCTTTCCTTTTTTTGTTTTCAGGTGAATGATGACAGGCTCGTTCAAATCCTTGACGACATTCAGAATGTTTGTCACCGACTCGAGATCATTTCCGTCAAACGGGCCGTAATACTCAAACCCGAGGTCACCGAAAATAGTCGAATCGACAACGCCGTTCTTAACTTTGTCCTTCATGTGCCTTGCAAGCTTGGCAATAGGCGTGCCTATCACGGGAATCTTATCGAGTATTCCTTCGGTATTTTTCTTGACCTCAATGTATCTTGAAGTCACTCTCAGATTTCTCAGATACTTTGAAAGTCCGCCGACATTTTTCGAAATTGACATCTCGTTGTCGTTGACAATCACGATAAAGTTTCTGTGAATTCTGCCTGCGTTGTTAAGTCCCTCAAAGGCAAGTCCGCCCGTCAGCGAGCCGTCACCGATAACAGCTATCGTGTGGCCTTCCTTTCCCTGAAGCACTCTGCCCCAGTCTGCGCCCAGAGCAGAAGAAACCGAAGCGGAAGAATGTCCCGTTGTAAAGTGATCGTAAGGACTTTCGTCACGGTTCGGAAAACCCGAGAGTCCGCCCATTGTGCGCAGTCCCGAGAAGTCCTTGAATCTTCCCGTCAAAAGCTTGTGAGCGTAACTCTGGTGTCCGACGTCCCAGACGATCGTGTCCTTGTCCAAATCAAAAACGGAAAAAAGCGCGACAGTTAATTCGACAACACCCAAATTGGATGCCAAATGACCGCCGTTGTGCGATACCGTTTTAATTATCTCGTTTCTGATCTCCTCGCAAAGGTTAAGCTTTTCTTCGTCGCTTAACGCCTTAACATCCGATGGAGAAGCTATATTCTCTAACAATAAAATTACCCCTTTACCCTCATGCCGAATTTCGTATTGATTTAAGCTCAATTAAGAATCGGCACAATTTACAACCTGTCGGTGGTTTGCGACAGAGTATTTAGGTATCAATCAGTTTCCGACTGCAAGCGTGCGGCATTCAGAGTGTTCTGCATGAGCATCGCAATAGTCATAGGGCCGACTCCGCCCGGAACAGGCGTGATATAGCCTGCTACCTTTTCTACCGCCTCATAGTCGACATCTCCGCAAAGCTTGCCGTCCTCTGTACGGTTGATACCTACGTCTATTACCATCGCACCCGGCTTTACCATATCGGCAGTAACGAACTTCGGCTTGCCGATAGCCGCTACGATGATATCAGCATTTCTGCAAATTTCCTCTATGTTTTTTGTCTTGGAATGACATACGGTGACGGTTGCGTTATTGTGGAGCAAGAGCATTGCCATCGGCTTTCCGACAATATTGCTCCTGCCGAGAACAACGGCATTTTTTCCGCTCATATCGTAGCCCGTGGACTTGATAAGCTCGATAACGCCCGACGGTGTGCACGGAAGGAACGCATAGTTTCCTATCATTATTCTTCCGACATTTCCGACAGAGAAAGCATCGACATCCTTCTTCGGATTTATTCTTGCGATGACAGCCTCCTCGTCGAGTCCCTTTGGAAGCGGAAGCTGACAAAGTATGCCGCTTATCTCTTTGTCCTCGTTAAGAGTATCGATAAGCTCGAGAAGCTCTTCCATGGTGGTGTCCTTGGGAAGACGGTACTCGGCGGAGTAAATTCCGCAAGCCTCGCATGCCTTCTTTTTGTTTCTCACATAAACCTGAGAAGCAGGGTCATCGCCGACGAGAATGACCGCAAGACCAGGTCTTATTCCCTGTTCTTTAAGTGAAGCTACCTCATCGGCAACTCTTTTCTTCACGGCAGCCGAAACCGCCTTTCCGTCTATAATATATGCCATAATTAACTTCTTTCTTAATTTTAATCTTATTCTTTTTCGTCTTCGGACTCTAATTGTGTGCTGTCCTCTGATTCTTCTGCCGTTTCAGATGAGTTTTCCTCGGAAATTACCTCTTTATTTTCAGGTATGTCTTCCGTCTTCTCTTCGGATACTTCATCAGCATCTTCGTCATCCTCATCGGCAAAAATCGTGCTCTTCTTGGGCTCGTTTTCGGTCTCTGAAATATCTTTTTCGACAATCTCTCCGTTAACGAGGCTCAAGCCGTTGAGCTCCATAACTTCCTTTGAGCCGCAGCCCGTGAGAGTTGTTCTCTTTCTGAAAACTATCAATAGGACAACAGATGCAACTACTATAGCCGCACTTATGAGCTGAGAAACTCTTATATCAAGTCCGGGAACAGTGAGAGAGTCTGTTCTGAGTCCCTCGATGAAAAATCTTCCGATACCGTACCAGAGCATATACATCAATGTAGTCTGACCGTCATATCTTCTCTTGTATCTTGTGAAAAGATGAAGAAGAATGAAGCCGAGAAGCATCCAGAGAGATTCATAAAGGAAGCATGGGTGAACAGGGCCAACCACTACCTTTTCTGTAGCGTCGGACTGCATTCCCCAAGGAAGTGACGTTGCACCGCCGAAAGCCTCCTGATTTATGAAGTTGCCCCATCTGCCGATGCACTGTCCGATAGTGAAACCGACAACCGCCGTATCAATGCAAGCGGCTACTTTAAGCTTTCTTAATTTACAGGTTATTCCGCCGCCGAGAAGTCCGCCGATGATACCGCCGTAAATTGCGAGTCCGCCCTCTTTAATGTTGAGAATTTCAAGCGGATTGTCTATATACTTGTCCCCCGGGTAGAAAATGCAGTAGTAAAGTCTTGCTCCGATAACACCGCAGATGAGTCCGACGATAATTCCGTCAAAAAATCTGTCTCGGTCGATATTCATCTTCTTTGCCATGGCGTAGCCGTAAAGAATGGCAAGCATAAAGCCGCAGGCTATGATGATTCCGTACCACTGCACGGAAAACGATCCGATAGAAAATGCTGTGGTGTTTACATTAAATTCCAGTCCCAATTTCGGGAACGATATGCTGTGATTCATGATTTATGCCTTTCAAATCCTTGTTTGACTTGATCAGATATTCTCTTCGCTCGGAAGAATAACGCTGAGAACCGCCTTGTCCTCACGCATTAGCTCGTTAAGTCTGTTTTCGACATCCTTCAGCGTAATGGAAGCAAAGGAGTCTATATAAGTGAAAATTTCTCTGTTTCTGAACTCGAGAGAAATCATTGCGTTTGCAATTGAGGACGAGGAGTTAAGTCCCTGAATGTTTGCGCCGTAAAGGGATTTCTTTGCGACTTCAAAATCATTCTCATCAATTCCCTCTGTTCTGAGTCTCTTGATTTCCTTGTTTATCTCCTCTGCCACACGCTGTGGGTCTGTGCTCTCGCCGCTGAAAATCGTTGCGGCATAGCCGTCGCCCTCAAAGAAATCGTAGCCGAAGGACGCCTCGTTAATAAGCTCCTCGTTATAAAGCTTTAAGAACAACGGCGAAGCGTCGGAAGCGATTATCTCAAGCAAAATTTCCGTTGTGGCAATGGTCTTTTCATCAGCCGAACCGCCCGAAACATCCTCCTTGAAGCCGTATTCGAATATCGGAATACCGACTGATAATTTCTGCTCCTTGTAATGCTCGACAACTTCATCCGGCTCTTCGTCAAAAATTCTCGAAACGGTGACAGGCTCAGACGGCTTGAGCATTTTATCGCACATCTCAAGCACTAAATTAGGATTGATGTTGCCCGCAATCACCAGCGACATATTGTTGAGATTGTAGAATGTGTTGTAGCAGCTGTAAAGATATTCGGGAGTAATCTTTGCGATACTCTCGACCGTGCCCGCAACATCCTTTTTAATCGGATGAGTGAAGTACATTCCCTCAAGCAGATTAAACATAACTCTCCAGCCCGGGTCATCGTCATACATTCTTATTTCCTGACCGATAATTCCCTGCTCTTTAGCTACGGTTTCCTCGGTAAAATACGGCTTCTGAACGAAGTCGAGCAAAATTTCGAGGCTGTCATAGATATTTTCCGTTGCCGAGAACAGATAACAGGTTTGGTCAAAGCTTGTGTAAGCGTTGGCATTTGCACCCGTTTTCGCAAATCTTGCGAAAGCGTCGCCGTCCTCGCTCTCAAAAAGCTTATGCTCGAGGTAGTGTGCGATTCCGTCGGGAACTCTCGTGACCGACTCCTCGTCACTTCTCTTAAACTGCGAATCTATCGAGCCGTAGTGTGCTCCGAAAATCGCATATGTTGTTCTGAAATCCGTCTTGGGATAAATATATATGTTAAGACCCGATGGGTGCTTACATGATAGGTAATAGTCGCCCGTTCTCTTGGAATCGGTTCTTTTGAGCTTATAATCAGCCATTTTCATCCTCCCCCTTGAGAACATATACGGTATCGAGCGAAACCTTTCTTGCCGCCTCGATGACATCTATTCTCGTCACCTTGTCGACTCTTTCGGCTACCTCGTCAGGCGTGAGAGTCTCGATATTGAAGACCTGATTCATATACCAGTTCTCCGTGGCAAAAAGTGAATCGCCTATTGATTTATAGGAGTTTATCATGGCAAGCTTTGCATACATCAATTCATCTTCCGTGAATCTGCCGTCCTGAACCGCCTTAAGCTGGTCGGTGATAGCCTGTCTTGCAGCGTCGATATTATTATTCTGAACACCCGACTCGACGAACATTGCGCCCTTGACGTCTGTGATTCTCGAACCGCAGTAGTAGCAAAGTCCCATCTTCTCACGAACATTCATGAAAAGCTTCGAGCTCGGCGAACCGCCGTAAACAACACTCATGACCTTGGTGGGAATGCTGTCCTCCTGAGTTACTCCTGTGCGGTAGCCCATGACAAGCTTCGACTGAGCAATTTTCTGAGTTTCGCAGACCTCCTTGAGCGGGCCTGCCGAAAGCTGAATTCTGTTC
>CAVBOS010000045.1:0-12335 GCA_963597005.1 Lachnospiraceae bacterium | reverse complement strand
CTTGTAAGCCTCGTAAACATCAATCTTTGAAACCATCTCATAAGGAGAGTGCATGGAGAGAACAGGAACACCGACATCGATAACCTCAACTCCGAGCTTGGAGATGAGAAGTGCGACTGTTCCGCCGCCGCCGAGGTCAACTCTGCCGAGCTCAGCCATCTGCCAGATAACGTTGTTCTCGTCAAAGATTCTTCTGACCTTTGCGACGAATTCAGCGTTAGCGTCGTTTGTGCCGCTCTTTCCTCTTGAACCTGTATACTTGGAAACACCTACGCCGTAGTTGATATAAGCGGAGTTGTTTGCTTCAAAAGCTGACGGATAGTTGGGATCAAATGCTGCTGTAACGTCTGCGCTGAGGCAAGTGGATTTAGCAAGAACATGTCTGCCCTTTAAGCCGTCCTGCTCTGCAAGGTCAGTGATGAAGTTTGCGAGCCAGTCACCGCAAAGGCCGGCGTTGCCGCAAGAGCCGATTTCCTCTTTATCAGTGAGAACTGTGATGCATGTGTCCTCGGGAATACCGCAATCGAAGATAGCCTGAAGTGCGGGGTAGGAGCAAACTCTGTCGTCGTGTCCGTAAGCACCGATGATAGAACGGTCGAATCCGACGTCCTTAGCTTTGAATGCGGGAACAAACTCGATTTCTGCTGAGAGGAAATCGTCCTCTGTGATGCCGTACTTCTCGTTGAGAAGTTTCATGCAGTTAGCCTTGAATGCTTTCTTCTCGTTCTCGTCTCTTACAGGTCTTGAGCCAACAGTGATGTTGAGGTCTTCGCCTGTGAAAGCTGCTGCGAGTGTCTTTGTGACCTGCTCCTGAGCAAGGTGCGGAAGAAGGTCTGTGATGCAGAATACGGGATCGTTATCGTCCTCACCGACTTTGACCGTGAGTGTCTCGCCGTTCTTGAGAGCGAATACACCGTGCATTGCAATAGGAGTAGCAACCCACTGATACTTTCTGATACCACCGTAGTAATGAGTCTTGAACATTGCAGTATCGTTGGACTCGTAAAGCGGAATCGGCTTGAGGTCAAGTCTTGGGGAGTCGATGTGAGCGGCGGAAATTCTGACACCGTTCTTTGTGCCGTTCTTTCCGATAACAGCGAGGCAGATAGACTTTCCTCTGTTATTGAAATATACCTTGTCGCCAGCCTTGTAGGATGCGTTGAAGTCATAAGGTACAAAGCCCTTCTCCTCAGCTGCTTTTACTGCAAAGCTTACGCACTCACGCTCTGTCTTGGACTCGTCAAGGAATACCTTGTAGCCCTCGCAGAAATCATCAGCAAGCTTTACTTCTTCATCTGTAAGACGGTAAAAACCGTTTTTTCTTTCAGTAAGTAATGACATGATTTTTACACCTTTCGTTTATAATAATAGAATATCATAAGTCATAGATACTAGCATATTTCTCCATGGCTTCGGTTACTATAACAACATAGCTTTCCGTTTCGGAATAGGGGATATAAGAAATTCCGCCGTTTCCGTCAGGATATTCGGAAAGCCAAGAATCAGTACTGCCGATTCCCGCATTGTAGCCGCACAGCATAAGCTCGATGTTGCCGCTGTAATAATCATTCAGTAGCTTCAAAAGTGCACAGCCGTAGCGGACATTAATCTCGGGGTCGGTCAAATCGTCACTTGTGTAAGTGATTTTTCCGTCAGTTCTCTCCTGCATCCAGTTGAAGGTTTCTTCGGTTAACTGCATAAGCCCGTAGGCACCCGCACTTGACTGAGCGTCGGGATTATAAAAGCTCTCGGCATAAATGACTGCACAGACTAGGCTTTTATCAAGACCGAATTCCTTGACATTTTTGTCGATTATTTTCTCGTATTTTAAAGGATAAGACGCTTTTTCGGTTGTATCCTGAATTGTCGGCATTGCGGCTCTTATTGCGACGACCGAGCCGACAACCAAAAGCACGAGAGCAAATGCGACGGAGATTACCTTAATTCTTGAAACAAGAACCTGCTTGTTTCTCCTTTTAAGTTTTTCGTTGATATTTGATATTTTCTTTTTTGGGGAAGCGGCGTGATCTTTGCGAGATGAAGCACGTGCCCGTGATTGCTCTCGGGTGGCGTATCTTTTTCCCGTTGTAGCCATTATGTGAAGTCCTCCAATATAGCGTTAATTTCTTCTGTCAAATCTCTTGTAGTATTTGTGTTTATGACAGCATCGGCATAATCGGTAAGCTCTTTTTGAGCATGCATGCGAAGCTTAGCCTCTTTTTCGCTTATACCGTCTCGCTTCATAATTCTTTCAAGTCGAATTTTTTCGTCAGCCGTGACAACAACAATTCTTGTACAGCGGTTCTGAAGTCCCGAGTCAAACAGAGTGGGAGCGTCAAGCACAACAAGCTTATGACCTTCTTTTTTAAATTCCTCAATCATCTCGTCAATTTTAGCGAGTATAATCGGGAATGATATTTCTTCAAGCTTTTCTTTTCCGCCCTCGACAGAAAAAGCGATTTCTGCGAGTTTTCTGCGGTTTAAGCTGCCGTCAGAGTTTTTAACCTCCGAGCCGAAAACGGTTGAAAAATCGTCTGCGTTATAAAGATTCGGAAGCTTGGTGACAGCGTCACAGTCAATGACGGGCACGCCAGCTTTTCTGAAAAATTCAGCGGCATAGCTTTTTCCGCTGCCCGTTGTACCCGTTAAGCCGATAATATTGAAATCGGATTTGATAATATTGAAGCCCGCACTTCTAACAAGTCTGTTAAATACGGCAAGTCCGACACCGTGCTTTTGCACTCTTCTGGAATAGACATTGATGAATCCCTTTTCGTCAAGCTCATTGAGAGCCGCAAAAAGTCTGTTTGCCTGACTCTTACCGTCATATTCCTTGCCGAACGAAACAAAATCGTTATCGAAATATTTATTTTCACCGTCAAAGCAAAGTGCGGCAAAGTCGGGATTTTTTTTCATAAGTGCGGTGTAATCGTAAAGCGACATATCGGCAATGGTGATGTCTGCTTTTGGCGAATAGTGCTTGTACTTCATTCCGGGGCTTGCGGCGGTTGCTCCTTTGGCAAGACCGTGAACTACGGCATCGTCAACCAAAACCTCTCCCAGTACGCTTCTGAGCATTTCTACCGTAATTCCGCCGGGGCGCAAAACTCTCGGAGTGCCCTCAGCTAGGGTCAAAACAGTTGATTCAACGCCTACGGCGCAGTCTCCGCCGTCAACAATACCGGCTATTTTACCGTCGAGATCCTCAAGGCAGTATTTGAACTCTGTCGGACTTGGCTTACCAGAAAGGTTAGCACTGGGGGCGGCAAGCGGTCTTTTGGCGGCTTTGATGATTGCCTGAGCGGTAGGATGTGACGGAAAGCGAATGGCTACCGTCTGAAGTCCGCCCGATGTCCTCATCGGCACGATGTCCGATTTTGGTAAAATAATCGTGAGCGGTCCCGGCCAGAATTTTTCAGCTAATTTCTTAGCCTCCTCGGGAACATACTTCACGAGGGGATAAATATCGTCAAAGTCGGCAATGTGGACTATTAGGGGGTTGTCGTTCGGTCTTCCCTTTACAACAAATATTTGTGAAACGGCATCGGGATTCAGCGCATCGGCTGCAAGACCGTAGACTGTTTCTGTGGGAATGCAAATTAATTCACCGTCTCGAAGTTTTTCACCGGCAAATTTGATGTCCTCTTCGCAGTTCGGTTTAAGTATTCTTGTTTCCATGAAAACAAAAAGACCTCTTTCTTAAGTAAGTATACGATGAGTATACTGGATAATTGTTAAACAGATAAAAACTCGGTGATAAATTTGCGAAAAATTATCATCGAAGCACGGAATATAGCATATCACGCAGACCGCAGATTGTCAAACTTTGCCTTGATTAACGGGTTATATGATGAAATCTGAAAGCCTGAATTTAAGATTGAGCAATTGCGGCACTTGAAAAAGAATATGACATATGGCACAATATACCAAGACTTAATTTAGGATGAAAATATGAAAATAATTAACGACAAAGTATTGCTCGAAAATATGTCAAAAAATACAGTATAAGAGATTATTTCGACACAAAAGACCTTGATTTTAAATTGATTGAATTTAAAAAGGGCAGCTTCCTTACAAGACCGCTTGAAAAAATGAATTACATGTTTTTTGTTGTGGGCGGTTCGATAAAGGTTCAAAATCTGGAGGAGAGCGGAATCGTTCATATAATTGCAAAGTCGGCAAAATTTGAGTTTTTAGGCGATTTTGAATTTGCTACGGGAAAAAATCCGCAGTTCTATACTGAAGCCATGAGTGATGTTATTTGCGTGGGATTGGAGTTCTCTAAATTTAACGATACTTTGCATGAGGATGTTCGATTTCTGAATTTTATTGTAAAAAAACTCGGAAACGGTTTCAGAAATAATGCAGGACTCGAGTATTCATATAAAAGTATCGACAAAAAGCTGCTCTATTTTTTGAAGTATATGGAGCCCAATCACGAGATAGACGGCGTGGAGCGGACGGTTTCGGCGCTGAAGTGCAGTCGCCGTCAGCTTCAGCGTGTAATAGCAAGGTTGTGTGACGAAAATGTGCTCATAAAAACAGGCAAGGGAAAATACCGTCTGAAAGAAGTTGCCGATGAAGATTTTTGGGAGCTGTATCACGATTGAAAACGGAGAAAATAAATGGTACTTATAGAATCAATGCTTGAAAGTGTTATAAAGAATAAAAAGCTTGATATTTTGCAAACTTATTACGGACACAAGAGCTTCAGAGAGGGACAGGAGGATATAATCGACTCCATTCTTTCGGGAAGAGACAGCGTTGGAATTATGCCGACAGGCGGCGGAAAATCCGTTTGCTATCAGATTCCCGCACTCATAATGGACGGAGTAACTCTTGTTATTTCTCCGCTTGTGTCGCTTATGAACGATCAGGTTGCGGCGCTGAGAACAATGGGCATAAGAGGAGCATATATAAACGGCTCTCTAAGCTTTCCGCAGTTACTTAAAGCGTATGAAAGAATGTCGATGGGAGCGTACAAGATAATTTATGTTGCGCCCGAAAGACTTGTTACAGAAGGTTTTCTTGAGGCTATATCAAATCTAAAGATTTCTATGGTTGCAGTTGACGAAGCGCACTGCATATCTGAGTGGGGAAACGATTTCAGACCAAGCTATCTGAAAATTGCGGATTTCATAGAGGGACTTGAGAAAAGACCGATTGTTGCCGCATTTACCGCAACGGCAACGGAGGCTGTTCGAGAGGATATAATCACAAGGCTGAGATTAAACGAGCCGTTTGTCAAGGTGACGGGCTACGACAGACCGAATCTTTATTTTGATGTCAGAAAACCGCACAATAAGCAAACCGAGCTTTTAAGACTGTTAAAAGAACATGACGGAAAAAGCGGAATAGTTTATTGTTCCACGAGAAAAGCGGTTGAAGCTGTGTTTGATTTGGCGGTGGCAAACGGAATACCGACAGCGAAATATCACGCTGGAATGGAAGCGGAGGAAAGACAGAGAAATCAGGACGATTTTCAGTATGACCGCAAGCGAGTTATGATAGCGACGAATGCATTCGGTATGGGTATTGATAAATCAAATGTAAGCTTTGTAATACATTATAATATGCCCAAATCCGTCGAGGCTTATTATCAGGAGGCAGGTCGTGCGGGACGAGACGGAGAGCCAGCCGATTGCATTATGCTTTTTTCTGGTGCGGATATCAGAACATGCGAATACTTTATAGAGAACGGTGACGAGAACGAGGATATAAGCCCCGAGGAACGTGCAGAAATCAAAAAGCTTGACTACAAGAGGCTTGAAGCCATGAAATCCTATGTGTATACTTCTGATTGCTTTAGGGGCAAGCTGCTCGAGTATTTCGGAGAGAAGCACGGGCCGTTTTGCGGAAATTGCGGTAACTGCGGAAATGAATTTATCGAGAAGGATATCACACGTGAGGCTCAGATGATAATGTCTTGCGTCAGCCGTATTTACGGTCTAATCGGGTATAACTTGGGCGAGAGTGCGGTAATTTCTGTGCTCAAGGGCAGTGAGAGCCAAAGGATTACGGAGCTCAGATTAAATACTCTGAGTACATACGGAATAGCAAGAACGATACCGAAGCTTGAGCTTAAAGCAATATGCGGCTTTTTGGTGGCTGAAGAATATTTGCGAGTCAATTCTTACAAGGCACTCACGCTGACTGAAAAATCCTCACCCGTTTTGCGAGGAAAAGAAAAGCTTTTTATGAAGGTGAGAAAGGAAAAGCGTGCTTATGCCGATTCTGTGATAGAAACCTCTTCAAAATACCAGAGCAAAGACCTTTTTGAAGCGCTTAGAAAGGTGAGAAATCAGATTTCTCTCAAGGAACATTTGCCTGCTTATCTCATTTTTCAGGATAAAGTGCTCAGTGAAATGGCGATCCGTGAGCCGATAACGCAAGAGGAATTTAACAGTATTCCCGGAGTGGGCAAGATAAAAGCTAAGAAATACGGAAAGTATTTCATAGAGTGCGTCAGAAAAAACAAGGGGCTGTGATTTTACTTTTTGCCATATCTCCTAAAAACACTTGACAAATTATGCAAGTTCGATTAATCTATTATTCATAAAATAACTATTAGTAAAATATATCGATTGCGTTGACGGAGAGAGTAGCAAAGCTTTCCTTTTCAGAGAGTGTCCGTGCGGTGAGAGGACACAAGGCGGTTTTGCGAAGATGGCTCCCGAGCGGCAAGGGTGAGATAATTGCCGAAAGGCTTATTTAGCTCTTGACGGGTGAGCCCGTTACAGCTGGAATTTATTCCGTGAGATGTATCGGTTTTCGGTACAATAGAAGTGGTACCGCGTGCGGTTAATTAGTTAATTGTTCGCCTTCTGGACTTTTGTCGCAGAGGGCGAATTTTTGTTTTTTTAAACTGTTAAATTGAGGTAGGTAAGAATTATGGCAACAACGAAAAAGAAAATGTCGGCAAGCGTCAAGCTTACGATAGCAATTTTCATCGGACTTGTTCTCGGTATTTTGTGCGGACTTTTCATGCCCGGAAGATACGAGGGCTTGCTCCCCGCAATCGAGCTTGTCAGCTCACTTTACATGAATGCGCTCAAAATGATGATTTATCCGCTTGTTTTCTGTTCTCTCATCGTCGGAATCAAGGGAATCGGCTCTGTTTCGGCAACGGGTAAAGTCGGCTTGCAGTCGGTTATTTATTTCTGCGGTACAACTCTCTTTGCTTCGCTTCTCGGACTTTTCCTTCCGAAGCTTTTGGGAGTCGGCAAGGGCGTCAGCATTGCGATGAAGGAAGCTGATGTCTCGGCTACGGAGTTTACAAGTCTTCTCGATACCGTTAAGAATCTCATTCCGTCAAATCCGTTTGCATCATTTGTAAACGGCGATATGCTTCAGGTTCTCGTTTTCGCTATCATCGTCGGTATAACCTGTTTGGCTATCGGAGAGAAGGCAGAGCCTTTCGTTAAGGTTTGCGAGTCGCTCAATGATATTTCCGTCAAGATTGTATCTGTTGTTATGTACTTTACTCCTGTCGGAGTTTTCTGCTCGATTTCTTCCGTTGTTTACGCAAACGGAACAGAGACAATTATTTCGCTTGCATCTGTTCTTGGTGCACTTTATCTGACATTTGCTATATATATTCTGGTTATTTACGGCGGTATTGTAAAAGTCATCGGTAAATGCCCTATAGGAAAATTCTTCAAAACAGTTGCCCCTGCAGGACTCAACGCATTCGGAACATGCTCGAGCAGTGCTACTCTTCCGATTTCAAAGCGTTGTGCAGATGAACTCGGTGTTCCAAATGAGATTTCTTCCATGACGCTTCCGCTTGGAGCTACAATCAACATGGACGCCGTTTCGATTCTTATGTCATTCATGATTGTCTTCTTCGCAAACGCATGCGGAGTTGAGGTTGACCTCGGACTTATGATTGTCGTTATGCTCTCGAACACACTTCTTTCAATCGGAACTCCAGGTGTTCCCGGCGGTGCAATCGCAAGCTTTGCCGCGCTCGCGGCTATAGCAGGTCTTCCGACAGGCATCATGGGCGTTTACATCAGCGTAAACACACTTTGCGACATGGGTGCTACATGCTGTAATGTTCTCGGTGATATTGCTTGCAGTGTTGCAATGAAGAGAACCGTTAAGCTTGAAAAGAAATAATTAAATTAATAAGAAGAATAAAGCGAAAGCTCCTCTGTTTTGCAGAGGAGCTTTCGCTAACTTGTCTTTACTTTCATCAATATGCATATACAGGACTTACAGCCTGAAACAGCTTGGGCAATTCATCGATTGTTGCCTCAATTTCGCCTGAAAGCCAGGCTCTGTAAACACTCTTTGCACCGCCGGTCACAAACTCGGCATAAGCGTGAGATTTTCTTTGATCATATCCGTAGCTCTGGGAGAATGCATCGGTTAGATTTCTTATAATGAAATCATTAATGCTGACCCAGAAGGTGTCAAAGTTCTTGCTCTTAGCAAGATGACGGAAAATCTCGATGCGCTCTGAAATAACTCCGTTTACTCCCTTATAAAGAAGAGTGAGATTGGAGGGATCGAGGAAATATCCGTTTCCGACCAATTTCTCGTGCAGAGTATTCACCGTGTTTTCAGAAAATTCCGTGAGAACCTGTTCCACTCCCGAGTAATGGAGATAGAAGGTTTTGCGGTCGATATCCGCTCTTCGGGCGACCTCAGAGATAGATATCTTGCGGTAGTCCTTTTCCGTGATGAGTGAAAGAACTGCGCCTAAAATAGCTTCCTTTGTGCGTTTAACCCGTCTGTCCATAATCCACACATCCTTTTATTTTATTTGAATATATTTTAATCCTCAATTGCGGAAAAATCAACATAGTAAATTGACGAAAATACAAGCGGTTTGTGCAAGTTCGTTATTAAAATTTTTAATGAGATTTTAGAAATATAAAAGATAATTTACAAATCAAATATTATTTATGTATTTACTGATTGAATTTTATGTTTTTTGAGACTCGTCATATTATACATACGGTGAAAATATTATACAGAGCTAAAACACTAAAAATCGCATGTTTAGGCTGTTATTCAGAGGTTTTTTCAGATGTAAAAGGTCTGTTTTCGGTCACATGAAATAAATCCACATTTAACATGAGAATTTCCATATTTTTTACCATAAAATTTTCCATATTTTACCACATAACCACTTGACAGTTCGATTTTCACAAAATATAATCAATGTGTAAGCAGAATATGTTACTAATGCGTAACATATTCTGCAGGGCTCGTTTCACGACCCCACGGAGCATACGCTCCGAACATAGATTGATATCGTTCGCAGGCTCTGCTTATTGCGAGCAAATCAGAGCCTTGCTCCGATTATAATCAATGTGTAGAGAATATGTTACTAATGCGTAACGTATTCACCTGAGTTTGTTTACGAACTCAAAAACTGCCGCTCTTTAAAAGATAAAAGAGCAAATCTAATTTAACAACCTGTGTGGAGTATCATAAAGCATTACACACATATGAGTAATGGGAGGATAAAATCATGAAGAAAAATGTAGTAGTCGTCGGTTACGGCGGACAGGGTGGATGGCATTGTGACCAGATTCTCAAGAGTGATGTTGTAAATCTTGCAGGTGTCTATGACATTAAGCCTGAGAGAAACGCTCTCGCAGAGTCAAGAGGAATCAAAGCATATGCTTCATTGGATGAGGCACTCGCAGACGAGTCCGTAGATATCATTACTGTTGCTATTCCGAACGATGTTCATTCCGAGACAGTTATTAAGAGCCTTAAGGCAGGCAAGCACGTTATTTGCGAGAAGCCTGTTGAGATGAGCCTTGCCGCTGTTGACAAGATGATTGATGCCGCAAAAGAGAGCGGAAAGCTCTTCACTGTTCACCAGAACAGACGTTGGGATGTTGACTTCCTTGCTATGAAGCACCTCAAGGAGACCGGCGAAATCGGAAAGTTCCTCAACATCGAGTCAAGAATTCACGGTTCAAGAGGTATCCCGTCTGACTGGAGATGCGAGAAGGCACACGGCGGCGGAATGATTCTTGACTGGGGCGTACATCTTATCGACCAGATGCTTCAGCTTTTCCCGGAGCCGATTGAGTCCGTTTACTGCGAGACAACCAATTACACAAAGACAGAGTGTGACGACGGATGCAAAATTACACTTAAGATTCAGGGTGGCGCAAGAGTTTATATCGAAGTCGGCACATACAACTTCTTACCGCTTCCGAGATTCTATCTGCAGTGCGAGAATGGTTCTGCAATCATTCAGGACTGGAGAGAGGAGTGCCAGGTTGCGAAGCTTAAGGCTTGGAACGAGAAGGATGTTGTTCCTGTTGAGACAGCTTCAGGTATCACCAAGACAATGGCACCGAGAGATGAAATCACTCTTGACACATATTCAATCCCGAAGCCGCATTCCGATGTTCACGAGTTCTATCGCAACTTCGTAAAGGCTATTGACGGCGAGGAGGAGCAGATCGTTAAGCATAAGGAGATCAGAAGAGTTATGCACGTTATGGAGTGCTGCTTCAAGTCTGCAGAGCTCGGTCAGGTCATTCCTTTTGACGAGCCGTAATAAACAAAAACTTATGTAATAAAAAAACAGAGCGTTTTCGGACGCTCTGTTTTCGCTTTTTATGGTTTTTCTCCGTAGGTAAATTTGCCGTTTTTAACTTCTTCGCTCGGTGTGTAGGTTCTGCGGCAATTATCATTTCCGAGAACTACATTTTCATACAGCTTGTGCGTGTGGTCAGAAGTGAAAACTTCTCCGATAGTCGTATCGGTGACATCGCAGTAAAGTGAGGCGTATTCTCTGAACCACGGATTTTCTTCGATTCTTTTGTTCCACGCCATACCGTACGGACAGTGGTCACGGCCGAGCTCAGCTACCCAGCCTGCAAGCGGAACGTCTGTCACAACATTGATATTCTCCCATGTTCTCGGTAGCCCTCTTTCTTCCGCACGCTTAACAGAGCCCCTAGCTCTTTCATACGCTCTGTTAAAGAGAATTTTCGTGACAAGCTTTTTTGTTTTCTCGTCGCCGAGCTCCTCACGCATTTCCTTGACAAACTCAAAATAGAGGTCGGCAAGCTGTACCGCAAGCGCTCTTGAAGCTTTAGCCTCGGCACTTAAATTGATTTCTTTCTCATTCATATTGCAATCCACCGTAATTTAAATTAATATTGTTTGTAAATAACTGACATCTGCTATAGATTATAGGACTAAATATATGAAAATTACAAGACCTGATTTTTATTCGGAATTTAAATGTATCGCATCTGAGTGCACGGATTCATGTTGTATCGGCTGGGACATTTATATAGACGAATTTACAAATGAAATTTATGAAATTATCGAAGGTGAATTTGGCGATAAGATAAGAGAGAATATTTATTTTGACGAGGACGGCGACAGCTGTTTTAAAATGAAAAATAAACGCTGTCCGTTTTTAAACAGCGAAAATCTCTGTGATATTTACATCACGCTTGGAGAAAATTATCTCTGCGATATTTGCACCGAGCACCCAAGATTTTACAATACTCACGGAGAAATTCGTGAGGAGGGACTGGGACTAGCCTGCGAAGAAGCTTGCCGACTGATTCTTAGCCGTGAAAATCCGATAACCTTTGTATTTGATGAGGATGATGAAGAGCCTTATGACGTTGAGGATATTTCAGAGCTGATTTCAATGCGAGAGAAGCTTATCAAAATCGCACAAAACAGGGATAAAACAATTGAGGAGCGTGAAAAGGAGCTTCTTTCCCTTACGATAAATCCTAATGTACTTGATGATACGGATAAGCTAATCGATATTTATAAAGGACTTGAAAGCATGGAGGATAAGTACTCCGATATGCTTGAAAATCTGAATGTGAATGAAACTTGTGATGTTTCTAAGTACGAAAACGATTTTGAACACGTGCTTGTATATATGCTGTATCGCTATTTTACCGAGGAGAACAGTGAGAACGGATTAAATTCTGACGATAATATTTATCTTGCGGTAAGCTTCACGAAAGTAGCAAAATTATGCTACTGTGCTGAGACAGCAAAAAAAGGAGAGTTGACGCTCGGGGACAGAATAGACATTCTGAAATGTCTCTCGAAAAATATAGAATATTCAGATGAGAACATTGAGAATATCATTTTAAACATTCAAAAGTGAAATAGAGTAAAAGAAAAGTGTTCGCCGTTATGACGAACACTTTTTTGCGTATCAAAGTTTTTATCAGAGACCGAGTAAGTCGAGAATATCGTCCTTCGGTCTTGCGCCGACAGCTTTGTTAACAAGCTTTCCGCCCTCAAAAACAAGGAGAGTGGGAATGCTCATAACGCCGAATCTCTGAGCGAGCTCCTGCTCTTCGTCAACATTTACC
>CAVBOS010000044.1:0-12398 GCA_963597005.1 Lachnospiraceae bacterium | reverse complement strand
TAATGAGTAAGTGCCTTCTTTTCGTCACTTGGAATTTCTACCCTCGGCTTGCTCATCTCTTCCACCCATGCGGACGGAACAAGCTGTTCACCGTTCCAGTTTCCCTTTTGAAGCAAAAGCTGTGCGAGCGCGGAAATCTGTGAAGCAGTGAGGTACATTCCCCAGCCGCCCGTGCTGTGTCCCTCGGGACTTTGGAGCCAATTGATTTTTCCGAGTCCCATTTTATCAAAGACCCTTTTCTGCATTATGGATTGACAATTTTCGCCCATAACCTTAGTTACGATTCTTGAAAGCGTGTAACTGCATCCCGAGTCATAATGAAATGCTTTACCGATATCTTCACGGATTTTCGGCTGTTTCAGCCAATTTGTTTCCCAGTCCTTTTCGAGCTTTGAAAACCAAACATTATTGCAGCATTCCTTTGAGCCTGCCTGCATTGTGATGAGATCATAAACACTTACTTCCTCGAGTGCTTTGTCGTATTTCTTCGGTAAATCTTCTCTGACATAATTCAAGAATTTATCTTCGAGCTTCAGCTTTCCTTCCGTGACAGCAAATCCAATGCATATTGAAGTACCGATTTTTGAAAGCGAATGCATCATCTGCGGTTCGTCAAGTGAAAAAGGTGACCATGCGCCCTCAAGCACTCTTTCTCCCTTATAGCGTATGGAAATGCTGTGAATTTCCGCAGAGCTCTCAAGCGCCTCGAGCATCTCAAGCAATATATAAGGATTTAAATTTGTATTTTCAGTTTTATTCAGTATATTAGACATTTTTATCTTCCTCTGACGGCTCCCAAATAGATGTTTCTATGCGAATTCCACCCTTTTTGGTGAGATATATTCCAAGAAGTATCAAAGCAATCATCACTACAACGGCTGTTACGGCATATATCGGCTGAACGCTGAGAATTCCCTTAATGAAAATAACTGTATATATTATAATACTGATTGTGCAGAAAGCGTACAATACTCCGTTTGAAAAATGAAATTTATTCTTTTTCCAAGTCTTGGGATATTTTTTCGGCAAACGCGATATTGCGTAAATTACGGCAACGTTCATAAAGAACGAGATGACCTGGAAAATATTAGTAATCGTTACAATGCTCATATCAAAAACAATTGGAAGAAGCACGATAATCAATGTGTAGATATAAATAAGATAAGGTGCACCAAAACGGTTTTCCTTTAAAATTCCTTTCGGAAGCCAGCCGTCCTTTGCAGCCTGAGCAATGGGATATCTTGTATCGTTAAATACTCCGTTGAGTGTTGTGACGATTGCCATAATCGGGCCGCCGATCATAAATATCTTGTAGACTGCACTCGGAAGAATTGCCTGTGCGGCAGGGAGAATTGTCGCAGCTCCTGCAACCTCGTCGTGCGGAAGAACGCCGCCCGTAACCATCGCAAGTCCGACATAGATGAACAATAAGCACGGGATACAGCATAATGCGGCAAATGGTACATCCTTTGTTGCACGCTTAGCGTCCTTCCCGTACCAAATAATTCCATAGTAGCCGTTAGCAGAATTTATCAGAAGCAATGCAGCAAGCATAAAGCCCTTGAATCCGCCCGTAAACATTTGCTCGCCCGAAAAATCAAATATCGGCTGACGAATCTGAGTAAGTCCGAAAACTACATACAGAACCATCGTGACAAGAAGTATGCCCGACAGGATCTTGCTTACCTTTGCGAAAATATCCATTCCCAAAAGATTAAGAACAAATAACACAAGCAAACCGCCGACCGCAAATACCTTTGATGAAACACTTGGAATTAACGCGTTCATATAAAGGCCGAGTGCAAGTGCAAAGGAGCTTGTAAGTATCGGTGTTACAAGCTTTGAATATGCTACCAATCCGCCCAAGCTGACGCCCGAGAGATTCGTAACGACAGAATAAGGGCCGCCCGCTACTCTCATGGTTCCGCCAAGAATGATGTACGGAAATACCATGAAAAATCCCATCACGATAGCAGTAAGATACGCAAGCCACACAGAATATCCCGTGTACTGCATTGCGGGACCTATCAGGGTTACCATTCCCGAACCGATTACCATGCCCGCCGCTATGGCAAACAAATCGCCTCGTGCCAGAATGCCGGGCTTCGGCTCCGGCTTGTTCAAAATAATGTTTTTTTGACTCATTTTCTTTCCTCACTTTATATTTTATATTTTATCTTTTACCTTTTATTTTTTACTCTTTATAATGTATCCAAATAGAGAGTATCAAAAAACGCCTATGTTGTCAATGAAAATTAACAATTTCGGCGTTGTGCAGTAATTCTATAATTAGTTTTTGTGCAATTTAATTGTAATTTAGTCGTTCAAAACCTTACTGATAGCGTTTCATAAAATTCTCTGCGCTGTTTTCGATATGAGCATGCATTTTCAGATAGCACTCAATAACATCGCCACTACGGATACAATCAATAATTTCCTTGTGGTCTGCAAGAGATTTTCTCACATGCTCTTCCTCTTCGCTCGTCAGATTGCCGCTTGAAAGACCGTTCCAAAGCTCCGAGAGCATATTTTTCAGCTTATCGTTTCCTGCGGCAGTCCAAAGTTCCATGTGAAGAGTCTGATTTAAGCTTGAGTAGCTCTCATAATCTCCCTCTTCAATCACCTCTTCGGAAACCTTCAAAATCTGATCTATTCTTGTGAGGTCGATATTATTTTTACAGCATAAAACGCATGCTTCGCTTTCAAGTGCCGCACGAATCTGGAAATGCTCACGGATTGTCTTTTCTGTAACTCCGAGAACAACGGCCTTTTTGTTTCGCTCAAGCTCGAGCAAGCCGTCTCTCGCAAGAATCTGAAAGGCTTCTCTTGTGGGTGTGATGGAAACTCCAAGCTCCTGTGCGGTGCTCTCGAGGGTGAGAACCTCGCCCGCAGGTATTTTCTTTGAAAGAATTGCTTCTCGAAGGTTTGCCGCTATTTTTTCTCTTATCGGTAAAGCTTTTATCGGTTTGAGCCCAAGCATCTGTATATGCCCCTTTCTCCTGTATCACCATAAATTATCATCTGTGTATTCAAAAAACTTATATAAATCTGATTTTTAAATTATTTTAATTATACAGTTATTTACAAAATCCGTCAAATTTTGAGGCTATTTTCTTAACAGAGAATAACCGAAATCGGTATATTAAAAGCAAAAATAACGCCCGACTTTTACGCCGAGCATTATTTCGTTAATTATTCTGTTATCTTCAGAATCAGTCCACTTCTATATCCTTCAGCTTATACAGTTCGGTCTTGAGATTACCGACCATTTCACCCGTGAAGCCCATATAAAATAATTTTTCAAGGCTGTGAAGACTCTCATAGAAATAATCCTTATTACCCGTGGAAAGGAAATACATAAGCATGGGCGAAACTCTCTCTATAACCGTCATTGCCTCTGGGTCATGCATCATGTCCTTAAACATCGTCTTGTCGTTATATCTCCTGAGCATATCCTCCGTAGGCAGATACTCATAGTGATATTCTCCTGCCTCTACTTCAAATGTCTTAGGATTTCCGTCATAGAACGGCAAACCGATAACGGCACTGCATCCAAACGGAACAGTTATATCGGCAACTACAAATCCGTCCTTTCTTATTTTCCAGTTGATTTTATACTCACCGTAAGCAGAATCATAAACCATGTGCATATATTTAATTTTAACATTTACAAGCGGAGTGATAAGTGCCTTTTTGAAACCGGGCTCCAATGCCTTAAGACCCGCTACATCACGATAAAGATATTCGACTATCGAGCCGTAGGAATAGTGATTCAGCGAGTTCATCATGGTTCCGCTCAAATGACCGTCGTCAAGAACAGAGTTCCATCTCTCCCAAACTGTGGTTGCTCCGAGTTTTATGCAGTGCATCCAGCCGGGATAATCCTCTTGCAAAAGGTAATAGAAAGCATCCTCTTCGAAGCCGTTTTCTGCAAGAACCATACAAAGAATCGGCGCACCCGTAAAGCCGCTTTTTAATCTGTAGCAATCCTTGTAAAGCCTTGCCTTCAGTCCAGATATTACAGCATTTTTATCCTTGTATATACCTGAGTACAAAGCAACGATATAACCCGTTTGCGAATCAATCGCCAAGCGTCCTGTCGAAGTGAAATATTCAGCGATAATCGCATTTTTGATTTTGCCGTAGAGCTCATTTAAATTGTCACAATCTTCTGTGTAACCGAGAATTTCGGCAGCTTTGGCAGTTTTCTTGACACTCATGGCATAATAATTGGAACCGATGTAATAAGCATCCGTACCGCCTTCCATGCTTTGTTCCGTTCTTCCGTCAAGCGCAAGCCAATCTCCGAGCTGATTTCCGAAATCATACAAATATTTCTGACCTCTTGCCTTATCCTCCTTTGTTATCTTGTCGACCCAATCCTTCATCATCGGATAAGCTTTTCTCAGCACCTCAATATTTCCAGAATGCTCATAAACAACCATAGGCAAAAATGTTGCTATATCTCCCCAAACACTTGAGAAAATAGGGCCGCTTGGGTCAAGCACGGGGATGACGCCCGGCACTATTCCGTCATACTTCACTTGCTCCGTGCGCAAATCATGCATGAACTTAGAATAAAATGCCGTGGTATCCATATTGTAGCTTGCCGTTCCCGAAAACACCTGTGCGTCTCCCGTCCAGCCAAGCTTTTCGTCTCTTTGCGGACAGTCGGTCGGAAAATCGATAAAGTTTGATTTTTGTCCCCAAAGTGTATTTTGAAATAATTTGTTTACTCCCTTATGTCCCGTTTCGATAAATCCCGTTCTGTCCATCTCGGAATAAAGTGCTTTGCCGACAAATGTTTTTTCATTTATCTCGCCCACCCAACCGGTAACACGCACATAGCGAAAACCAAAATAAGTGAAAGACGGTCTGACTTCTTCCGGCTCACCGTTTGACACATACACAAACTGCGCCTTAGCCGAGCGGTAGTTTTCATTGTAAAAATTACCGTCCTGAAGAATTTCACCGTGATCAAAAATAATTTTCGTTCCTTTCGGAAGAGTATTTTCAAATGTCACATAGCCTGCAAAATTCTGACCGAAATCGAGCACTGTCTCGCCGAGCGGAGTTCGGATAATCTCCTTAACGGGCATGTCTTCCATTTCCTTAACAGGCAGACTGTATCTTGCGACAAGCTTTCCCTCTGCGCTTGTCAAAACGGCATTTTTAGGTAAATTTCCCTTATTTTCCCACATAAGTCGGTCAATTATCTCACCGTCATAAATGCTGTCATTCTCGACGCATGAGCCTATATACTGCCATGATTCATCCGTTCCGATAACTTCGGTTTCACCGTCTTCGAAATCGAGTCGGATTTCTGTTATCAGCTTAAACTCATCCCCAAAATTGTTTATCTGTCCGCCCAAGCCGAATCTTCCCTTGAACCAACCGTTGCCCAAAGAAACACTAAAAAGATTTTCTCCGCCGCTTTTCAGATATTCTGTAATATCAAATGTAAGATATTGCTCCTCATCGTGATAATTGCTGTAGTACGGTGTTAAAACCTCATCGCCTATCTTTTTTCCGTTCAGCTTTGCTTCGAACAGTCCCAAGCCGCAAATGTAAAGTCTTGCCTTTTTTAGATTCCTTTTCACCGAAAATTTCTTGCCAAACTCGGGGTGAAACTCATCTTCTATTTGTGTTCCTATCCATTTTCCGATCCAAGGATCATCCATCTTTGCTGTTTCAAAATACGCCGTCTCGCTGACCGCGTTCTCGCCGAGATCGTCCGTCACACTGACTCTTACAAAATATCCGGTATATGGCTTTCTTTCAAAATCGAGCTTGACAGCCGCACTGTTTAAGTCCTTCCCCTCAATCGAATAAAGAATTTCATTGAAATTTGCTTCAAGTGAAACCTCTGCCTTTGCGTTCTCCTGTTTTTTACCTTTACTCTCTCTTACCTTCCACGAAAGACAAACTGTTTCGAAATCATAGCCGACTGGATTTTTGATTCCGTTTATTCTCACATTTGTAATTCTCATTTTATGTACCTCATATACTTACTGTTCTGAAATTTTCCGTTATCATAAAAAATATGAGCCACCAATACGGTGACTCATATCGACTCATTACTAATATTGGTTACAAATCACCGACAACTTAATTTGCTTTTTCCTCTGAATCCATCTTCTTGAGATCTCTCTCGCAGTGATAAGTGAATACCATAAGAACAAAGATTGCCACTACCATGATAAACGGGAGCCAGTTATAAAGAAAATTGATAGCATTTGAAACACTTTCGGGCTGTGCGATTCCCTGAGCATCGAGTGATCCGTCATAACCTGCGGCGTCAAGAACCCAACCGAAAACTGCCGTGCCGAGTCCCAGACCAATCTTCTGTGCTGCAGAAACACCCGAGTTACCGAGACCTATAGCATCAATGCCTGTTTTCTTTGTGCCGTATGTAACAGCATCGGCTACCATACCGAGAGCCATTCCGCCTGCCATACCTACACCGATACCCTTAAGAACGTTACAAACTATCATGACTGCTGTGGATGCATTGTCGCCGCCAAGAACAGCAAATCCCAAGAAGCCTATACCCATGATTAACATACCTGCTTCATAAATGGCAGTCTTACCGAATTTCTTCATGAAAGTAGGTGTGAGGAACATAACCGCAAACTGTGCGATTGAAATTGAGTTTGAAACCCAGCTGTACTGTCCCATATCATAAAGAACGTACTGGCAATAGTAAACATTTCCCATTGCGTACATAATGATAACGAAGAACACTACAAAGCTTGCAATCGTGACGATGACCCAGTACTTGTTCTGCAGAAGTGCCTTGACTGTCTCACCTACGCTTGCTTCTCTGCCCGCACTCACGGTCTCATTTTTATTTTCCTGTTCGCCCACCGAAGAATGAACTCTCTCCTTTGTCGAGAACACACAGAAGAATGAGAATACAACCATAACGGCGCAGTAGATAATCATTGTGATTGTGAATGCACGCTGTGTATAGATTGTTTCTGTGCTGTCTGTAAAGAGGCCGAGCAATGTTACAAATGTCGAATTGACAAGCACATTTCCGAGAGTCTGGAAAACCTGCTGTAAATTTCCGAGGAAGCCTCTCTCATAGGAATTTGCCGTCAAGAATGAAATCATTGAATAGTACGGCACGAGCATTCCTGTAAGGCAAATCGCATTGACAATGTTGTACATAAGGAAAATGTACACATACTGTGCCATAGTCGGGAAATTACTCGGAACAAAGAACAAAAGAACTGTCGTAACCGCAAACGGAATGCACATTCTTAAAAGCCATGCTCTTCCCTTACCAAGCTTTGATTTTGTGCGGTCAACCATTCTGCCGACGATAACATCGGAGATACCGTCAAAAATCTTTGACACCGCGAAAATAGAAGCTATTATTCCCGCATTCAGTCCGACGCAGCTGGTAAAATAGATTGTCAGGAACGATCCGATAATGCCGTTAATCATATTAAAGGCAAATCCGCCTGTTCCGTATCCGATTCGTTCGCTCCACGCCAAGGTGGCGTTCGGATCATCATGTTTACTTGCAAAATTTAACATATCACCACTCCTCATTAATTTGAAGATGACAGTTTTGTACAAAACACATCGCCTTCATTGATTTTTTCTGTCGATAATGATATTATCATAAGCAAAGTATTAATTTAACAACTTCAAGAGACATATCAATTATCGTTTTCGGACATTTGATTTTGGCGTACTTTAAAAGGTGATAAGGCATGGATAAACTGACAGATTTTAAACCGAGTGAAAGTTTAACGGGATGTGTACCAAAGCTTAACCAGAGTGAAACTTATTACAAGGAGATATTCCGCCTTCACCCGAGCGCAAACCTTGATAAAGCGAACACATTAAAGGAAATTGCGATAAACTGTCCCGAGCTTGCATCACATGCACAATTTATGCGCTATTATAGACCGCAAAACTCACTAGATGAGACTGTTTTGCCAAGCGAATCAGACACGGAGATTTTCAGACACGACAGATATTCTCCCGCTTTTTTGCATTCTCACACTTTCTTCGAGATGGTTTATGTACTGCATGGCACGTGCGAAAATATTTTTTCGTCACATACAGTTACCATGAAAACAGGAGACATCTGCATAATCGCTCCGTCCGTAACCCATGCGATAAGTGCGTTCAGCAATGACTGCATTGTCTTTAATTTCGTCATGAAAAGCGCTACCTTCAAAAGCGTATTTTTGAATTCTCTGCCGAATTACAGCGCACTATATGATTTCTTCAGAAAATCGCTTTATGCGCCCAATTCAAGCTTATATCTTTACTTCAAAACAGGAAAGGATCCCGTTCTGCTTGATATATTCGACAAAATCGTTGACGAGCACGAAGCAAAAAAGTCGTACTTTTCCTCAATGACCAACGCACTTCTGACAACATTCTTCATCACTCTTTTGAGAAATCATGAGGAAAGCATGACCGCCGTAAATCCGAGCGAGAAAAAGCAAGATAGTAATATAGTTTTCATACTCAAATATATCGAAACCCATTACAATACCCTCACTCTTCAGGAATTAGCCGATTTCTTCAATTACAGTGAAAAACAGCTTTCAAGAATTCTGAAAAATTATACAGGTCAAACCTTCTCCGCTCTCGTACAAAATATGCGACTTTCAAGGGCAGCCGAACTGTTGAAACAACCGACATTGCCTATAAGCGAAATCATGGAAACAATAGGCTACTCCAACACAACTCATTTCTACAAAATATTCAAGTCCAAATTCGGTATGACGCCTGCCGAATACCGAGAAAAAACAGTAAAAGATTTTTAAAAGAAATAATTATGAAATACTATGTAACAGCCGATATTCACGGATATTTCAGCGAACTGAAAGAAGCACTCACGGAAAAAGGCTTTTTCGAGGATACAAGCCCACATAAATTGATTATTTGCGGCGATTTGTATGACAGAGGTCAGGAGGCAAAAGCTTTACAGGAATTTATTCTTGATTTGCTTTCAAAAAATCAGGTAATTCTCATACGCGGAAACCACGAGGATTTGGCTTTGGAACTGCTGAACACATGGCATTTGAAAAGCTATAACCGATATCATCATAACGCCAACGGAACAGTCGACACGGTGTGTCAGTTAACCGGTAATTCAGGCGTGGATATTAATCTGCACAGTGAAACGGTCGGACGGGACTTCATGCAAAACCCTTACATACAAACAATCATACCGTCTATGGTTGATTACTTTGAAACCGAGCATTATATTTTTACTCACGGATGGCTTCCCTCTACATCAATCAGCGTCACCCCGTACATTAAGCAGTTCAATCTAAATCCAAACTGGAGAAATGCCGATAAAGCCACTTGGAACAAAGCCCACTGGATTAACGGTATGGAAGCAGCTCACGGCGGAGCAACCGTCGAGGGAAAAACTGTAGTCTGCGGTCACTGGCACTGCTCATTCGGCCACGCAAATTATGAACACGACGGCGGAGAATTTGACAACAATCCTAATTTCTCCCCATATTACGGAGACGGAATCATAGCTCTTGATGCGTGTACAATCCGTTCTCACAAAGTGAATTGCATTGTGATAGAAGATTAAACAAAATAAATTCAACAGAAACAGCAAGTCAGTCGGCGTCCTCGACAGGCTTGCTGTTTTTCTTTCGGCTCAAAGCTTATGGCAAAAAATATTTTCAAATACTATCCAATTGGTGGGGGTAATGCGGAGAATATCCTGATATGATATATACACAAACAAAAAAGCAACAAGAAAGGCGGTGCATGGTCAATGCACAGTAAAATAAAACAGGTATACTGACAAATTTGTCTTTTTCCTGTGATTCATAAATACTTTCCCGTGCTAAAAGGCACAAACATACGAAAATACACCTTGAACAACCACACGAGAAAGGAGCACACTATGAACAAACATGTGAAAATTAAAGGTATCGGCAAAATCATCGCCCTCATCCTGTGCATACTCATAACTTGCGGCATGCTCACCGCTTGTTCGGGCACGGGCGGCTCGGCGTCCAAGGGTGCAAAAATGGTCGGATATTGGGAGGTTACCGAAGGCTCAGCCGAGGGTGAGGAGCTGACCGCAGATGACGTTAAAACATTAAAGGAAATGGGTTTGCCGTTCATTCTTCACTTATCTGAGGACGGCAAAGCAACATTTGATATCTTCGGTGACATCACAGACCTAACATGGGATGTTGAAAATGCCACCCTGACAATCGATGGTATCAGCGGTACACTCGAATTGTCAGATGACACGCTGACCTACTCCGACGAAAGCAACAACAAGTTTGTCTTCAAGAAGGGCGACGAAAGCTTAGCCGAAAAAATCGAGACTGACCGCAAGAGTCAGGCAGAAGCCGATGAGGGTGTCGCCGAGGGTAGCGAAAATGAAGTAACCAGCGTTGAAATCGACCCACAGATAACTATTGTCGATGACGAGGTTGTGACAGTCATTGCAACTGCACGAGTCGTTGACGAAAACGGTATGGCAGGCATAATGTTTTCAATTACCAATAACACCGATCAGACTATTGGAATGCACATGGAAGATGACTCCACCATAAACGGCAGCACATACGAAAACTACTTCTACGCTTGCCCGAACCCGGGGGAAACCGTCAACGAAATTTGCGCCTATGACGGCCTTACTTCAGTAGATGAACTGGTAGATATTCACTCTCAGCTTCGTGTATATGAAGACGAGCACTTTGAAGACCTCGGAATGTACGATGTTGACATTCCCTAATTTCAGCAAATGAAATTTATGGTGAAAAACTCTTACGTTCTGCATTAGCATAAATATCTGATAATAAAAACTACAGCATAAATAAGGCTCCTCACCGTCAGAAATCATCCGACAGTGGGGAGCCTTGATTTTTTTTAATTCAGCTTTATATTTCTATTCAACAAAAAAGTACTTGGTTCAGCTTATCATCAGACAAGGTGCTTTGCGATGACAGACGGAAACACAAGTGCCGCAGCCTACACATTTATCTTCAAGGACATAGCTTTCCCATCCCGACTTCATACGGATTGCCTTCTCGGGACAGGCTGAAATGCATGCGCCACAGCCTACGCACTTTGTTTCATCAATAAAAGCTTTCATAGTCACTTCTTTTACCATAACAGCCTCCTATACTCAATACTAAAAACACACAAAGATATACAAAAAGATGCGGGAACCAAAGTCCCCACACCTTTCAGTAATTTTTATCTCACAGTTCTTTCTTGTTATCTGCACCCGGAGTGGTTACGATAACCTTCTCAGGTGTGATGATAAGAGCTCCCTTTGCAGTAGCCGCACCGTTGAACATCTGCTCCACAGCTGCCTTGAAAGCGTCTACCACAGCACCTGTTGTTACATACTCTGCAATACCCTTAATCTGGTATCCCTCGAGACTATTTGCGTCGTAAACAGAAACAGCAATCTTTCCGCCGTTTGCCTTGATATTGTTAAGAGTTGTCTCAAGGAAAACATCACCGACAAGCAGTTTACCGTCCTCGGATACATCCTTGAATGCAACAGGTACTACATTCGGCTCGTTGTCAGCGCAAGTAGACAAGTCCCACATTCCGTTCTTAAGTAAATTAATAACAGCTTCGTTCATCATTTTAAATACCTCCAAATTAAGTTCGTCTTGGATTTTTAGTTGTTGTATCAAGATGTACTTATAATAGCCATTTAACTTAAAAACGGAAAGATATAAGCAAATTTATAAGTTACTATTAATTTTAATAGTGACTTATAAATAGTGACTTATATTAGAAAATTATTATCGCTTACTGATTATATTCAATAGCACTCTTCCATCATAACATGATAATCTGTATAAAACGGAATTCCCGCTCCTTCTTTGAAGCGATTTTCTTCATAATTTTTCACTTCTGTAATTTGTCCGACAACAAGAGTATATTCCTCTGTACCGTCAAAAATAGTTACTTCCGAAACCCCTAAATCGTGTCCGAATACATCCAGTGTTTTGATAAGCTTTGCTTTATCGCATCTGCATTTTTCATCTTCCGCAGAGGATCTTCTGGCGTCTTCCGGAATTTCAAGCTTCAAAATTCCGAATATTTGATCATTTTTCGTAGCAACAACTGTCCCGTACCAACCTATAAATGAGCCGTGAGTCGGGCAGGACATAGGAACAACAAAAGGAGTTTCTTCATTTTTAACTACACCCTTTAATCCTCTGTGAATTCTATGCGTCTATTATGAACGATGGCTTTTGTGCATACATCGGCAGTGCCTCCTTTCCCAGAATCTTGGTATTATAAACCGGAAGTTATTTTTCTGCATTATAAATAGTATCTTTCAATACCCGTAATTTCCTTCCACGATTACTACTTTTATTCTTTCTTTGTCAAACTGCCCCGTGATCAATACAAAATCATTG
>CAVBOS010000043.1:0-12472 GCA_963597005.1 Lachnospiraceae bacterium | reverse complement strand
GATTTGTATAAGCTCAGAAAAAATTACTATGAAGCCAAAGGCAAAAAAGTATCGTTAAGAAAGAAAATAACCGAAACAGGTTCCGACGGAAAGCTTAGCGCTTCAATCAGTCACCGTGGATTTAAATGGAAGAAAAAGGTCGGCAGAACAGTCACCGAGCAGAGCTACCGCCAGTCAAACGGCACAGTTTTGGTAAGACGGGATTTTAACGGTTCTATAATATGTAAAATCTTTTTTGACGAGGATCTCGCTTGGTTCCGCACGGAGTACTACTCTCCCGACAGCTTCGTTCAGGCTAAACTGATTCTAAGACCTGCCAATGTCGGCAACATTATTGAGCGACTTACCTTTGTTGAAGACAATAAATACTACGAGCAGGAAAACCTCACTCCCGTCAAGCTTGACATAGAGGACTTCGAGGATTACTACGACATAGAACACTGCGTCATTCTCGCAACTCCTGACGGAGACTTCGTCTACAAACCTGATGCAAATGTTTACGAGGATGAACCGAAAAAACAAATTGATTCAAACGGCAACACGGTTCTCATCATGAACGCATGGGAGATTAAGGGCGGATCCGTTCCAAAAGATGCAAAACACCCTGAGCCGACTCTCTCATTCAAAACACTTGAAGAAATCGGCGACGAAACCGATGCAAATGACGAAGAAACTTCTTCTGAAACCGAAAATCACGATAACGATACAAAAGCAAAAGAAGAAATTAACTCTGCCGATAACAAAATTGAAGAACCTGAAAAAGACAACCTCGGTGAAACACAAAAGCAGACTGTTTCCGAAAAATCCGACGATAAAGATGATAAAGCTTTAGAGAAATCAGAAACCGAGGCTGAAAATAAGCCTGAAGAAACTGATAATCTCGAGCAAAAATCAGAGAATAATTCTAACAAAGAAGCAGAAGAAACACTTTCTTCAATAAAAAAAGATGAACCAACCGAAACAAAAGCTGTAACAGTTGAGGAAAACAGTAAGAAAGTCTCAGAAAATACTGTAACCGAAAACAGTGTAAAAACGCTTAGTATTTCAAACGGAAAATTCAGCTACTCAGGAGATTATATTGACGGAAAACGTGAGGGCGTCGGCAGAACAGAGAACGCAAACGGCATCACGCTTTATAACGGCGAATATCACGAGGACAAGAGAAACGGTGTCGGCGCATCGTTCTACTCGAACGGTAAGTTAAGCTTTGCGGGAAACTGGAAAGATGACAAGAAAAACGGCGTCGGAGTTTCTTTCAGACCGAATGACGGTTCGGTTCACATTGCAAACTGGGAAAACGGTTCTGTGGGCGAGAATATCACGCTTGTTGACGGCAAGGGAAATCTTCTTTACAGCGGAAACATGACCGACGGCAAAAAAAACGGAGTCGGAATTTCCAAGAATAAAGAAACAGGCTTCACCTACATCGGTGAGTTCGTTGACGGAAAATCAAGCGGTACAGGCTCTCTGTTTGACGAAAACGGAAGACTTATCTACAACGGCAGCTGGTTTGACGGAAAGAAAAACGGTCAAGGAACAGAGTTTGACGCCGCAGGCAATATCGTCTATTCGGGCGAATGGTTAAATAACGAATATCATAACGGTATTCTTTATCAGAAAATTTGATTTAACTCAAAAAATCGGTACAAACGCTGTGCCGATTTTTGTTTTTGCTCTCAAACTTGAAAACTTTACAGAAATAACAACAATCTATTGGTTTTATGTAACCCAAATTAGTGATTATTGTTCTCCGAATTACTAAAATAACAAATATCGGTAATATATCATATTTACAGCTTATTTAATTATTTTCCGATTCTAAATTTGCTTCTTAAATCAAATTAAAGCATTTACTTCACCGATAAACCGGCTTTTTCCCTCATACCCCCTCTTTTGTCCTTTATCACAAAAAAGTGCTCACTTTTTTTAGCAAATTAACTCATATAAGCTCTATATTCCCCTCATATTTTAACTCTTTAGTGAAATATACCAAAAAGCTATACAATAATTATAATCATAAATCACGAAAATTTAGATAATTACTTCTTTTTATTATTTTTCTTTAAAAGAATTATAATGGCGGTTGTATTATGTATACTTTAGATACTAACGAGTCAGAGTCGGAGTAAAAAAATGAAAAAAAGTATATCTTTACTGCTAATTTTATGTTTAATTCTCAGTCTATTCTCGGGCTGCAGTGCCCACAAGGGTAGCTTTACATATTATCTGAAAAACAGTGTTCGCTCGCTTGATCCGCAAACGGCAAACGGCACATATGCCGAGACGGTAATCAATGCCTTGTTTGACGGACTTTGCCGAATTGATGAAAACGGAGACGCCGTGCCCGCAGTGGCTGAAAGCTGGACGGCAAATTCTAGCAACACGGTATTCACCTTTACAATTGACCCCGAGGCAAAATGGAGCAACGGCGAGCCCGTCACGGCTTATGATTTTGTCTACGGAATTCAGCGTGCACTTTCACCCTCCACGGAAGCGGAAAATGTCGACGACCTTTTTGTCATAAGCGGTGCAAGAGACGCATATTACGGCATTGCCGATGTCAGTTCGGTAGGAGTTTCCGCAACAAACGATACCACGCTTGTGTTCACTCTTGAGCGTAGCTGTCCGAATTTCCCTAAGCTTACTGCTGGTATTCGCTATATGCCGTGCAATCAGGAATTTTTCAAATCCACAACGGGAAGATACGGCTTAGGTTCGAGCTATCTCATCACGAACGGCCCGTTCACTTTTTCTTCAAGCTACGCTTGGACAGACGGTGTTTCTATTGAGCTCAGTGCCTATGACGATTACAACGGCAAGGTTAAACCCACTTCCCTTACATTCTATTTGGGAGAATCGGACGATATAACAGAAGACCCCATTTCCGCACTAACAAACGGAACAACCGATATTCTCGAGCTTGACAACGCTACACAGGTGAGCGACGCCGAGGCTGCGGGATGCACGGTAAGCACCTTCACAAACAAAACAACGGGAATACTTTTCAATACGGAAAGCGATAATCTTTCCACCCGTCTCAGAGAGATTTTTGTGAAGAGTATCGACCGAGACGCACTCAGTCAGGCTCTTTCCGAGGGTGAAGAATTGGCCGATGACATTATCCCGTCGGGATTGACGTATAACGGTGACGATTACCGTTCAAATGCCGAAAGCTCACTTTATGTCAAACAAGATACTGCCGTTTACGATTACCAGAATTACAAATCATCGGTAAGCGGTGAAATTGTTTCAAACGACAATACAACTGAGCAGACGGAAAACGGCGACGAATCCTCTTACACGATAATCGATAATACTTCTGACAGTTTGGAGACCACTCAGACCTCAACAAGCGACGAGTACCTTGAAGAAAGTCAGGATGAAGAGATTGATTCAATTCCGTCAATCACGATTATCTGCCGAGATGATTATCAGTCGACAGCAATAGCCAATTCAATTATTTCTAATTGGAACAAATTTGATTCATGCTACTGCAACATCAAGCCCCTTTCTGAGGATGATTTTGAAACAGCCATCTACAATAAGGACTATGATGTCGCACTGTACACCATAGAATCAAGTTCTGATACCGCACTAAGCATGCTTCAGTGCTTTGAGAGCACAGCTTCTCCGCAGCTGCTTGACTCAGTATCATTCGATACTCTTATGCATTCGGGCGGCGGTGATATAAGCGATATTACAAATCTTGAGAAATTCTTAAATAACCAGTTTATTTTCTATCCGATTTGCTACAGCTCTAGCTACTATGCATCTGCTCCAAGTGTTAAAAATGTACTCGTAAACATCGGTACAATAGATTTCACTAAGGCAACTAAATAACATTACAAGACAACAAAAACACGCTTATCCAAAAGGTAAGCGTGTTTTCTTCATTTATTCGGGCTAAGTTTTGGCTCAAACCTCGCCTTTTTTCATAACAGCTTCAAGCTGTTCTCTTGTCGGAAGTGCCTCGTTATCACTCTCGCTTGTGAGCTGAATTGCACCGATTGCATTTCCTCGATCGCAAGCCTCTCTTAGCGAAAGTCCCTCGGCAAGTGCAGAAATAACACCTGCCGCAAAGCCGTCACCTGCTCCGACGGTATCGACTATGTTATTCACTCTGTAACCCGGAATTATACCCGAACCCTCTTTTGAGGAATAGTAAGCGCCGCTTGCTCCAAGTTTAACGACTACATTTTCTACACCCATATTGTGATAGAATTTGGCTATTTCTTCTGGCTTGTCGCTTCCCGTCAAAATCTTTCCCTCACTGATTCCGGGAAGAACGGTGTTTGCGTGCTGTGCAAAGGAATTTAGCGTATCCACCATTTCCTTCTCGCTCTTCCAAAGCTGCGGACGGAGGTTAGGATCGAAGCTTATTTTCATATCAAGATCAACCGCACGCTTGACAAGGCGTTTTACCGCATTGCATGCAGAGCTTGAAACAGCGGGAAAAATTCCCGTGATGTGCAGATATTCGCACTCGAATAAATCGAGCTTATCAATATCGTGCGTGCTTATTGTCGAAGCGGCACTGCCTTTTCTGAAATAGGCAATTTTCGGATCGCCGACTGCGGTCTTGCCTTTCATCATAAATCCAGTGACGCAGTCTTCACTTCGCATGATGAGGTCTGTGGAAATGCCGTTCTTCTTCATGCCGTCAAGAATTCTCTCACCCATCGGATCGTTTCCAAGCTTAGTGCAGTAAGCGACCTTGTGACCGAGTCTCGAAAGACCGACTGCCACGTTATATTCTGCGCCCGCAATTGAAGCGGAAAAATTCTCTACCTCACTGAGCTCGCCCTCTTCTTTGGCGATGAAAAGTCCCATCGGCTCTCCGACAAGAACTATTTTACCCGACATATTATGCCTCCTCGACCGTTAAATCAGAAGTGATGAGATTTCTTACATAGCACTTAGATGCTCCAAGCTTTACGATTTCTTCTACCTTTTCTGGATCTTCATCGGAATCGACATCCACCTTGTATGTAAAATGATATTTTCCGTCTGACTCGTCAAGATTTACCGTAACCGAAACATCATTGTAGGAAAGCTTGTTTTTAAAAAGCATGCCTTTAATCGTCATGGACATACAGCCTGCAAGTCCTGCTTGAATGAGCTGACCCGGTGAGAGATAATCACTCGGCTTTCCCGATGAATTGACGACAATGCTTCTGCCGTTCTCATCCTCAAGCTTTGTGAGATACGGCATGCCCGGTTCGCTTATGCTTATTGATTTAATCATATTAAACTCCTTTTCAGACGGTTGTTTTTATGAATGAACAGTTGCCAACTACTTTGATTTTACCTGAATTTGCGGGAACAAACACGCTGTCAGCTGCCTTGAAGCTCACTTCATTTTCGCCGCCGACTACCTTTCCCTCGCCCGAAAGAATCATGAGCGAAGCAAAGCTTTCACTTCCGACTTCAATCTCTGCCTCGTTTTCAACTTCATATTTATCGGATGTGAAATATTTGCAAGTGCCGAGTCTTGTAACAACGGCACCGCCGATTTCCTCAGGCTTAGACTGCTTGTCGGATGTATCGGAAGGTGTGAGCTTGGAAACATCGAGAGCCTTGTCAACATGAAGCTCACGGAGCTTTCCGTCTGCTCCTCTTCTTGCGTAGTCATATACTCGATATGTGCAGTTGGAATTCTGCTGAATCTCGCAAATTACAATTCCAGCGCCGATAGCGTGAATCGTGCCCGACTCAATGAAGAAGCAGTCACCCTTGTGAACATCAACCTTATTGAGAACCTCAAGAATGGTGTTATCCTCAAGCTTTGCTCTGAATTCTTCCTTGGTTACGGGTCTGTTTACGCCGAAATAAAGAGAAGCACCTTCGTCTGCCTCCATAACATACCACATTTCCGTTTTGCCGTACTCATGCTCAACTCTGAGAGCATATTCATCGGACGGATGAACCTGTATGGACAATGGATTTTTGGCGTCTATAAACTTGATAAGGACAGGGAAGTTTTCAAAAGCCTCGCAGTCTGTGCCAAGAACGGCTTTTCCGGCCTTTTCGATATACTCGGAAAGCCTGAGACCGTCAAATTCGCCGCCACTAACATAGCTTTCGCCGGCAGAGTGAGTGGAAAGCTCCCAGCTTTCGGCAACCTTTTCATAATCGCAGTTCTTTCCGTAAACATCTCTTAATTTAGTTCCGCCCCAGAGATAATCCTTGAAGGACGGAGTCAGCTTTTCTATCTTCATAATGAACCTCCACAACAAATAAATTACTAACTACATTATATATGAATAGTCTTGATTTTCAAGCCAAATGAGAAAAAAGAAGTGCTCCGTGGAACACTCCTTTTATACTGTTTGTTTATTTCTGTGCCGAAATCAAGCCGTCAACATACTGCTTAGCGGCTCTTGCCGAACGGTTGGCACGTCTGAGTGCGAAGCTTTCTGCACCGAGATCAAGCTCTTTCTCAGGAATATCAAGTCCTGCCTCTTTGGCAAGATGATGAACAATATTGAGATAGGTGAATTTATCAGGTCTTTTGAAAAGAATCTGAATTCCGAATCTCTCGGAAAGCGAAACTGTCTCCTGCATGGAGTCATTGCGGTGAATATCATCACCCTCACGCGAAGAGAATGTTTCCTTGACCATATGTCTGCGGTTAGAGGTCGCATAAATTACGATGTTTCCGCTCTTAGCTGAAACCGAACCCTCCAAAATTGCCTTCAGTGCCGCAAAGTTATCATCGTCACTCTGGAAAGAAAGATCATCGATAAAAAGAATAAACTTCAGCGGATTTTCGTTGAGCTCATCAAGAACACTCGGAATTACTCCGAGCTGCTCTTTTCTCACTTCAAGAATTCTGAGTCCCTCGTCCTTCAGCTCATTCACAACAGCCTTAATGGTCGAGGATTTACCTGTTCCGGCATCACCTGTGAGCAAAATGTTTGCCGCAGGCTTTCCTGCCAAAAGTGCCTTTGTGTTGTCTATGATTATTTGCTGTTCACGCTTGTAATCAATAAGCTCTGAAAGCTTCTGTGAATCAGGATTGCGTACGGGAATAATTTTTCCGTCATCGTCAAGCACAAACATATAGTATCTCGAATATATGCCGTATCCGTACTTTCCGATATTTGCGGTTCTGTGCTTATAGGTTGCCGCTATGTCTGTCTTTTCTGTATCGAATTCAGGAAGATAACCGTCATAGCCGAGCGGTGCGCAAAGCTCCTCGGGAGTTAAATCAGCAAGCTTCTGCAATATTTTAAGCTCGCTGTCAACAGCCTTCTCGAGTACGGGCGTGATTTTCTTTCCCTTGCAAATGTTTTTGATGTAAACATTTTCATCGTCATTCACAATGCTTGCAATGTGCTTGGAAAGGTTATCGCCGTGAGTAGAAAAGAGGGCGTGGGCAAAATCTGAATAAAGCTCAAGCTTAGTGCCCAAATCCTCGTCACGGTTATCCTCAAGGTCAGTGTCATAAAGTGCCGTGAGATACTCCGCAAGCTTTGAAAAAACAGGGTCTTTTTTAAGTGAAGCGAAAACCGAAAGTGTATGAAGCTCCAGGCGAAGTTGTTTAAACTTCGCCCTTAGCTCTGCATTATTGTAACTTTTCATTATTTCTGATTGATGATAGCTCCGTTAGCACCGCTGGAAACAAGCTGTGCATATCTCTTGATGTAACCTGAAAGCTGCTTTGTCTTAGGAACAAAGTTCTTTCTTCTCTCCTCAAGTACCTCATCGGAAACCTTGAGTTCAATCTTGTACTCAGGAATATTGATGGAGATAATATCGCCCTCTTCAACGAGACCGATGACGCCGCCGCTTGCTGCCTCAGGAGAAACGTGGCCGATACAAGCGCCTCTTGTAGCACCTGAGAAACGTCCGTCTGTGATAAGTGCAACGCTTGAGCCGAGTCCCTGACCCATGATAGCGGATGTAGGATTGAGCATCTCTCTCATTCCCGGGCCGCCCTTAGGACCTTCGTAACGGATAACAACAACGTCGCCTGCAACAATCTTTCCTGCGAGGATAGCATCCATTGCGTCCTCTTCAGAGTCGAATACTCTTGCGGGACCTTCATGAACGAGCATCTCTGGAAGAACTGCACTTCTCTTGACAACGCCTCCGTCAGGAGCAAGGTTGCCGTGAAGAACTGCGATACCACCTGTTGCGCTGAACGGATTGTCAATGTCTCTGATAACAGTATTATCGAGGTTAACAGCGTCAGCAATGTTCTCGCCGAGTGTCTTGCCTGTGCATGTGAGAACATCAAGGTTAAGAAGATTCTTCTTGGATAGCTCTTTGAGAACAGCATAGACGCCGCCAGCCTCATTGAGGTCTTCCATGTATGTCGGGCCTGCGGGAGCAAGGTGGCAGAGATTCGGAACCTTTGCGGAGAGCTCGTTAGCCATATCAAGGTTAAACTCAACATCACACTCGTTTGCGATTGCCGGAAGGTGAAGCATGGAGTTTGTTGAACAGCCGAGAGCCATATCAGCGGCAAGAGCGTTGTAGATAGCTTCCTTGGTCATGATGTCACGAGCGCAGATGTTCTTCTTGACAAGCTCCATAACCTGCATACCTGCACGCTTTGCAAGATCGATTCTTGCGGAGTAAACAGCTGGGATAGTACCGTTTCCGCGAAGTCCCATACCGAGAACCTCTGTGAGACAGTTCATGGAGTTAGCTGTATACATTCCTGAGCAAGAGCCGCATGTAGGACATGTCTTGCTTACAAATTCCTCGAGCTTCTCATCGTCGATTTTGCCTGCTGCATAAGCACCCTGAGCCTCAAACATTGAGGAAAGAGATGTCTTATGTCCGCCTACACGACCGGCGAGCATTGGGCCGCCCGAAACAAAGATTGTCGGCTTATTGAGTCTTGCGGCAGCCATAAGAAGACCGGGGACGTTCTTGTCGCAGTTAGGAATCATGACAAGTCCGTCAAAGCCGTGAGCCAAAACCATAGCCTCTGTTGAGTCGGCAATAAGGTCACGGGTTACAAGAGAATATTTCATTCCGATGTGACCCATAGCAATACCGTCGCAAACAGCGATTGCAGGGAAAACAATCGGAGTACCGCCTGCCATAGCTACGCCAAGCTTTACAGCCTCGGTGATCTTATCAATGTTCATGTGTCCCGGTACAATCTCATTGTATGAGCTTACGATACCGATGAGAGGTCTTTTCATTTCCTCCTCAGTGAGACCGAGAGCACGATAAAGAGAACGGTGAGCCGCATTCTGGTATCCGACCACCTGTGTATCCTTAATCATAAGTTTTTCCTTTCAGTTATCCTAATTATCAAACAGCACCCGAAGAGTTCCTCGGGTGCCATTTTTATTAATTTTTAATAAATCAGTTGTTGATGAGCTTATCCTCGTCAGACCATGAGTAGAGCTTTCTGATCTCTGCGCCGACCTTCTCGGACGGATGCTCGGAAGCGATCTTTCTCATAGCGTTGAAGTGAACCTGAGAACCTGCGTCGGACATATCGAGGAGGAAGTCCTTAGCGAATGTACCGTCCTGGATATCCTTGAGGATCTTCTTCATAGCAGCCTTTGTGTCAGCTGTGATGAGCTTAGGACCTGTGATGTAGTCGCCGTACTCAGCTGTGTTGGAGATAGAATATCTCATTCCTGCGAAACCTGACTGATAGATGAGGTCAACAATGAGCTTCATCTCGTGGATGCACTCGAAGTAAGCGTTTCTCGGATCGTAACCAGCCTCGCAAAGTGTCTCAAAGCCAGCCTGCATGAGTGCGCAAACACCGCCGCAAAGAACAGCCTGCTCACCGAAGAGGTCTGTCTCAGTCTCTGTTCTGAATGTTGTCTCGAGAACACCGGCTCTTGCGCCGCCGATGCCTAATGCATATGCGAGACCAATCTCAAGAGCGTCACCTGTAGCATCCTGCTCGACAGCTACGAGGCACGGTACACCCTTACCAACCTGATACTCACTTCTAACAGTGTGTCCCGGTCCCTTAGGAGCAACCATGATTACGTTAACGTCCTTCGGAGGCTTGATGCAGCCGAAGTGGATGTTGAAGCCGTGAGCAAATGCAAGTGTCTTGCCTGCTGTGAGGTTCGGCTCAATGCTCTCTTTGTAAAGCTTAGCCTGCTTCTCATCGTTGATGAGGATCATGATGAGGTCAGCGTTCTTTGCAGCCTCAGCGCTTGTCATAACCTTAAGACCCTGAGCCTCAGCCTTTGCCCAGCTCTTTGAGCCCTCGTAAAGACCTACGATAACATCAACACCGCTGTCCTTAAGGTTAAGTGCGTGTGCGTGTCCCTGTGAGCCGTAGCCGATGATTGCAACGGTCTTGCCGTCAAGATAACTAAGGTCGCAGTCCTGCTGATAGAAGATTCTTGCTTCTGACATTTTGATTACCTCTTTCTTTTTGAAAAGTAAATTGAAATTTCTATGTAATTTTGCTTTCATATTATAGCACTATTGTTTTAGTGTTACAATATTATTTGCAAGATTTATAACTTAAAAATGCAGTTTAAAGATTAACAGTCTGACGAAGAACATCCTCGCCGCGCTCAAGCGTACAAACACCGGTACGGCAAATCTCAATGATCTCGTAGTCACTCATAAGAGAAATAAATTCGTCAATCATTCTTCTCTTTGCGGTAAGCTGGAAGATGACGGTGTCTCTCGAATAGTCCTCTGTCTTTGCGCCGAAAGCCTGAGCGGCATCAAGAATATCTCTTCTTGTAGCTGCTGTGTGCTTAACCTTTATAAGGAGAACCTCACGGCTGACGCAGGTTCTGTCGTCAAGCTCCTTGACAGATACGACATCGGGAAGCTTATAAAGCTGATTCTTAAGCTGCTCCTTCTTAACGTCGTCACCTGTGGAAATGACTGTAATTCGGGAAAATTCGTTAGTTTCTGTCTCACTTACGTTGAGAGATTCAATGTTGAACTGTCTGCGTCTGAACATGCTGGTGACTCTGTTAAGAACACCAAACTGATTTCTTACGAGAACAGCAATAGCAAATCTATTCATGTTTATCAATTTCCTGCCTTTGCTTCAGTAATAATATCGTCCATGCTTCCTCCCGGAGGTAACATAGGAAGTACAAACTCATCCTTGTCGATTCTGCAATCGATTAGATACGGGCCCTCGTGGCTGAATGCGTTAGCAAGTGCCTTATCGAGTTCCTCTGTGGTTTTTACAAGCTCGCCGTCTGCTCCGAATGCTTTCGCAAGAGCTACATAGTCGACCTTTCTGTCAATAATAGTGTTTGAATAATGCTTGTTGTAGAAGAGCGTCTGCCACTGGCGAACCATTCCGAGAACTCCGTTGTTGAGAAGCAGAACTACAAGCGGAACATTGTTCTCAACCGCTGTAATCATCTCATTAAGGTTCATGCCGAAGCTTCCGTCACCCGTGACGAGAACGGTTCTCTCACCCGTGCCGAATGCAGAGCCGATTGCGGCGCCCATTCCGAAGCCCATGGTACCAAGTCCGCCTGAGGAAATGAACTTTCTCGGCTTCTTGAATACGAGGTACTGAGCAGCCCACATCTGGTGCTGACCGACGTCGGTTGCAACAGGTGTTTCGGGTGTGAGGTACTTGTTAAGAGTGAGTATTGCGTTTCTCGGAGTCAGTGTCTCTCTCTTATCAAGACCTGCCTCCTCTTTTGCCTTGTACTCGTTTATCTCATCCCACCACTTTGGGTTCTTCTTAGACTTAAGCTCGGGAATAAGCTTCTCGAGAGTGAGGTTGATGTCGCCTCTTAAAGAGTTATGTGCCTTGACAATCTTAGAAAGCTCTGCGCCGTCAATATCAAGGTGAACAATCTTTGCGCCGACTGCAAACTTAGCCTTATTTCCTGTAACTCTGTCGTTGAAACGGTTACCGAGAGCAATAATAACATCGGCATGGTGCATGCTCATTGAGCTTGCGTAGTGACCGTGCATGCCCTGCATTCCGAGGAAGCGTGGGTGCTCTGTCGGCACAGCCGAAATACCCATCATCGAGCATCCGATAGGTGCATCGATTTTCTCTGCGAGCTCAAGAATCTTATCGTAGCCGTCGCCTGCGATTGCGCCGCCGCCGATATAAACAAACGGCTTTTCTGCCTCGTTGATTGTCTTTGCGGCTTCTTCGATTCTGACATCCTTAGCCGGCTTCTTCGGCTCTTTCTCCTGCTTAGGTTTAGGCTCATATTCACACTTGCCCGTCTGAACATCAGTCGGAACATCGATGAGAACAGGACCCGGTCTGCCGCTTGTTGCAAGTACAAATGCCTCGCGAATTGTATCGGCAAGCTCATCTACAGAGCCTACAAAGTAATTGTGCTTTGTGATAGGAAGCGTGACACCCGTGATATCAAGCTCCTGGAAGGAATCTGTACCGATTTTTGTCGTAGCTACGTTACCTGTGATTGCAATAAGCGGAATTGAATCAAGATAAGCGGTTGCGATTCCAGTTACAAGGTTTGTTGCGCCGGGACCTGATGTTGCGATAACAACACCGGGCTTTCCCGTACTT
>CAVBOS010000042.1:0-12688 GCA_963597005.1 Lachnospiraceae bacterium | reverse complement strand
GGGCGGTATCTCAAAGAAATTATTTGACGTCTTTGCATATTTTCTCGGAAAGCTTCCCGCAGGTATGCCTTGCGCCGTTATCGTCACATGTCTTTTCTACGGTGCGATCTCGGGTTCTGCCCCCGCTACCGTTGCGGCTGTCGGCAGCATGACTATTCCGATTCTTTCCGCACTCGGTTATGACCTCACCTTCTCAACGGCTATCGTTGCCGTTGCGGGCGGACTCGGAGTTATCATTCCGCCAAGCATCCCGTTCATCATGTACGGCATGGCGTCCGGCGCATCCGTTAGCGATTTGTTCCTCGCAGGTATCGTCCCCGGACTCATGATCGGCGCTCTTCTCATGATTTATGCTATCTATTACTGCAAGCGTTTCGGCGAGGACAGAGAAAAAATCGATGCCGAGGTAAATGCACTTCACGAAAAGGGTATTTTGAAGGTCTTAAAAGAAAGTTTCTTTGCTCTTTTAAGCCCCGTAATTATTTTGGGATGTATCTACACAGGTGTCGCTTCTCCAACAGAGGCTGCGGTCATCTCAGTTTTCTACGCACTTATCATCAGTCTCTTTGTTTACAGAAGCATCAAGATTCGTGATATTTGGGGAATCCTAGTTGAGGCTATCCGAACCTTTACCCCTATTCTTTTCATTCTTGCCGCTTCAACCGCATTTTCGAGAGTTCTCACCCTCATGCAGGTTCCGCAGACGGTCAGCGAATTCATCCTCAACAACTTCCACAGCCCGGTTTCAATCCTTATCATAATCAACATCTTCCTTCTCATCGTCGGAATGGTTATGGACACAACTCCGGCTATCCTCATTCTCACCCCGATTCTTCTGCCTATCGTAGAGGCTATCGGTATGGATCCGATTCAGTTCGGCGTTATCATGGTTGTTAACCTTGCTATCGGCTTTGTCACACCGCCTATCGGCGTCAACCTCTTCGTTGCAAGCTCACTCACCGATGTTCCCGTTATGAGCATCGCAAAGAAAGCTATGCCGATGATAGGTTTCTTCCTCATCGCTCTTCTTCTCATTACCTTTATCCCCGCAATTTCAATCGGTATTCTGTAAGGAGGCACGACAACATGAAATTTAACAAAAAGAAAAAAAGCCGCATACTCCTCAGAATTCCGGCACTTGCATTAAGCCTTGTATTCCTCGTCGCAATGACGGGCTGTTCCTCGTCAAGCGACAGCGTTCAGCGTTACTCGTGGCCGCTTGCAACGGCAAGCCCAGAGGACACTGTTACTCAGCTTTTCGCAGAGAAATTCGCCGAAAAGGTTGAGGAGCTCAGCGACGGCAAAATGAAGATTCAGGTTTATCCCAATTCCACGCTCGGCGGAGACAGAGACCTTCTCGAGACATGCTCTGACGGAGACATTCCGTTCATCGTTCAGAACACCGCTCCTCAGGTTTCGTTTATGAGCGACCTTGCCGTATTCGACCTGCCCTGCGTATTCGATTCTCTTGACGATTGCCGCAAGAAGATTGACGACCCCACATTCTACAGCTTAATCAGCGATGTCTACACAGACGGCGGATATCACCTTCTCGGTATGGCAGATCAGGGCTTCAGAGTTATGAGCACGAACAAGCCCGTCTACAGCCTTTCCGACTTCAAGGGTCAGAAAATCCGTACCATGGAGAACAGCTATCACCTTGCATTCTGGAAATCACTCGGAGCAAATCCGACGCCGATGAGCTTCAGCGAAGTTTATATCGGACTTCAGCAGCACACGATTGACGCTCAGGAGAACCCGTACGAGGTTATCGTTTCGAACAATCTCTATGAACAGCAGGATTATGTTGTTGAAACGAACCACCTTCCGCACCTTATTTCCCTCATCGTCAACGATGATTTCTTCCAGGATCTCCCCGAGGACGAACAGAAAATTCTCACAGAAGCCGCAGAGATTGCCACAGAGTACGCACGTGAGCAGTCCGATGCGAGAATTGCTGAGAAAATTGCTGTAATCGAAGACAGCGGAACTCAGATAATCACTCTTTCAGACGAAATGAGACAGGAAATCCGTGAAGCCGCCAAAGGTGTTTACGAATCAATCGAAAAGGAAATCAACCCCGAAATCTACAATTCCTACACAGAAGGAATCAACTGATACTGACAAAGAAAAACAGGAAGCCGCCGCTTCCTGTTTTTTCTTTTCTCTGTATTCAAATTTGTGAATCCGGCTTAGCCTCATAGATGCTGTGCTCGATTGCGTCTTCATCCTTGTACTGTTTAAAGGTCTGCATCATGGTTGCCGTGAGACTCATCAGGTTTTCACGAAGAGGAATATCCTCACGCTCCACCCATACGGCTGTCTTGAGCTCGCTTTCCTGTCTTGTTATGTGATCGTCTCCGTCCAAATCAGCATAAAAGCCAACAAGCACGTTTCTCGAGTATCCCCACGGCTGACAGCCGACATACTTTAAATTTTTCACCTTGACGCCCGTCTCCTCCATAACCTCACGGTGAACGGTGTCCTCAAGAGTTTCACCTATTTCCATAAATCCCGCAACAAGCGCATAGTAGCCGCTTCTTGAGTCGGCATACTGCGTGATAAGAAGCTTGTTTCCGTTTCTCACTCCGACAATGACGGCAACCGACATATCGGGGTAACGGATGTTGCCACAATCAGGACAAACCATAGCACGCTCCGTCTTTGAATGAAGCATGGGCTTGCCGCAGCAGCCGCAGAATTTGTTGTGACTGTAAAAATAAGAGAGATGAAGCGCCGTCGTGCATCCGAAATATCTCCAGTCGGGTATCATAAATTCAACCTTTGCGTGAAGATTTTCATACTTCAAAGACTCAGTTTCCTTCGGAAGCTCTTTTTCCGTAAAAAGGAAAAATCCCTGTTCGGAAATCTCAAAGAGATAGATAAGCTTTTCTCTGTCAATCGTATCTCCGAAATCCTTCATTCTTGGAATATCATTCTCTCCGCTTACATTCATGAGCAGTTCATTGCCCCTGAAAACCATAAGATAATCTTCGTCCTTTGCCTTTCTCTCAGGCAGATATTCGCTGTGATAAACCTTGTTTCCTATGTCCTGTAGCATACTTTCTCTTTCCTTCTTTTTTCTTTGACAAACTTTGCCCACAATCAGAAATTTTATCATTTTTTCATCTCTTTGTGAACTGCAAAAAGCAAAAAGAGAGAGCTTTTTTGCTCTCTCAGTTTTGTTTAATTATGTTTAGCCGATAACCTCGATTTCCTTCGGAACAGCATTCAAAATCTTGACTCCGTCCTCGGTGACAAGGCAAAGGTCTTCAAGTCTTACACCATATTTCTCGGGAAGATAGATGCCCGGCTCGCACGAGAATGTCATGCCCGGTACAACCTTTGCTTCGTTGATTCCGCTTACATCGCCGTGCTCATGGCACTCTCTGCCGATTGAATGTCCGAGTCTGTGAGTGAAGTACTCGCCGTAGCCTGCCTCCTCAATGACATTTCTTGCCGCAGCGTCAATATCGCAGAAACGAACACCGGGTTTAATCATAGCCTCGGCTGATTCGTTAGCCTTCTTGACTATCGCAAATATCTTCTTCTCCTCTTCGCTCGGCTCGCCGAAGTAGTAGGTTCTTGTCATATCTGAGCAGTAACCGTCCTTGACGCATCCGATGTCGAAAAGAACGCACTGGTTCTTAGTAAGAACTGTTTCGTCAGGCTCATGATTCTCTGCCGATTGAATGTCCGAGTCTGTGAGTGAAGTACTCGCCGTAGCCTGCCTCCTCAATGACATTTCTTGCCGCAGCGTCAATATCGCAGAAACGAACACCGGGTTTAATCATAGCCTCGGCTGATTCGTTAGCCTTCTTGACTATCGCAAATATCTTCTTCTCCTCTTCGCTCGGCTCGCCGAAGTAGTAGGTTCTTGTCATATCTGAGCAGTAACCGTCCTTGACGCATCCGATGTCGAAAAGAACGCACTGGTTCTTAGTAAGAACTGTTTCGTCAGGCTCATGATGCGGGTCTGCCGCATGTGCGCCGAAGCTTACAATCGGCGGAAATGAGAAGCCCTCTGCTCCCATCTCTGTATAAATCTCGCCAAGCTTATCTGCAAGCTCAATTTCCGTCACTCCCTCCTTGACGAAGGTCTTAATCTTCAGCATTGCCTGGTCATTGAGAACAGAAGCGTTAATCATGAGCTGCTGCTCGTGCTCGTCCTTGATTGCACGGAACATATCGACAATCTCCGAGCCGTTTACATAAGATGAAGCGGCGCCTGACTCCTGAAGCTTGAGAACAAACTCTGCTCTCATATTCTTGTCAATACCGAGCGGCTTTGTGTGGTCGGTGTATTCAGCCGCAAGAGAAGCTCCGTTTGTGTTGTCTGTAAAATAAACAACATCCTCAAGCGGAATCACATTGTTATAAAAAAGCTTATTGAGGAAAAGCTTGTAACTTCCGTCATCCTTGAGAAGTAAGCCTAAAAATCTTTCTCCGCAGTGCTGCATCTCTCCCGTAAGGTAAAAAATAGCGTCTGAATCCGTAAGAAGTAACTGGGTCAAGCCCTCTTCCTTCATTTTCTTTGTAACATTATCAATTCTGGACATAATTCCTTTTCCTTTCTGTCTTTTTTGCAAGGAGCTGTTAGCTAAAACTAATCACTCCGCTATTTATTGTATCACCGATTATCCGCAGTTTCAATTATTGTCGTGCAAATAATCAATTTGTTTGTGCTCCGGGCTCGTTTTTAACGAACGCATAAATATCGTCCTCTTTGGCTCTGTCCTCGTCCTTCACCTTTCCGACAGGCTCGGAATAAACTATGTACTCCTCGTCATTGTCAAGTCCGAAAAGCTCGCCGCACAGGTCAAAATCAAATGCGCCTATTCCGCATGTGCCAAGCCCAGCCGCCTCGCACGCCATATAAAGCGCCTGACCGACATGGCCGACATCAACAAGCGCATGCACGGGTGAACCCGGGCCGTATCTCCACTCACTTCTGTACGGCGCCATCGACCAATAGAAAACAACATTGGCTTTTGCTCCCCAGGACTGTCCCTCCAAGGTCTGCTTGACCGTGTCAAACATGTTTTCAACCTCTCCGAGAAATTCAATCTCGTTTGTCATGGGAAGATAGTGGTATTTTCCGGCTTTAAGTCCGTCTACATTTATGACGATAAGATAAGTCTCAAACGGGTGTCTTGCGCCGCCGCACGGAACAGTTCGAAGTGTAGCATAATTATTTCCTCTTATGGACTTCACTCCCTGAGTTGCCCAAAGAAGAAACGAAAGCTCCGTTAAGCTCATGCTCTCGCCGCTGTAAACTCGTCTTGACGAGCGGTTAAAGCAAAGTGAAACATAGTCGGAATTTAAATTAAGCTCCTCAAAATTCATCGGAAGCTTGATTCTCTCGCCGCCCATAGGCTCTTTCACAAGCGGTGGCTGGGGAAGTCTTAATTGCTGATGCGACTTAAACTCCTCTTCTCCGTCATGCACACGGAAACGGGTTATTTCTCGCCACTGCTCTTTCATTTCTTCATATCCCGGTCTTGGGTCTTTATATACTTCTTTCATATTCTTCGCTCCTTTGATATAAGCATGATAAGAATAATATCATTTGATAAAACAAATATAATCCTTTTGTTCTTCATTGTAAATACTCATTTTTTTGATTATAATCTTACTATCATGTAATTATCCGAGGTGATTTTTTGAAAATAATCGTTCTTTCAGATATACACGGCGACCTTTACCGTGCACGCAAGGCTCTTTCAATGCAAAGAAGCGCCGAGGTTGTCATCTTCTGCGGAGACGGCTGGAGAGATATCGAGGAATTAAAGCTTGAGAACCCCGAAAAAACCTTTCTCACCGTCTGCGGCAACTGCGACTGGAGCTGTTCCTATCCGCCGACCGACCACATAACCCTCGAGGGCAAATCAATCTATTTTACTCACGGCCACCTTTTCCACGTCAAATACGGCGAATATGAGATTAAAGAATGGGCGCGCGAAAACAAAGCTGACATTCTTCTCTTCGGTCACACTCACTACGCCGAAAATAAATATGAAGACGGGCTTTATGTCATGAATCCCGGTTCATGCTCGGGCTACGGCGCCTCTTTCGGCACTATCGAGATTAAAGACGGCTATGTTCTCACGAACATTGTCAAACTCGACTAAAAAATAGCTATATTTTATCGGTCGTACCCCTCAAATATCATTGACTTTGCATAAAGATAATGATATCCTATAGTATATACGAAATGTCAAACCGTGGCATTTTCTGCTATATGACAAAATTTTGTAAGGCAAAATCACATAAGCTTATTTTTGGCAAATTTAGCCTTACCTTGAAAGGATGTAATACCAATGTCAGAATATGAAAGATGGCTCGCCCAGGAGCTCGACGACAAGGATCTTACCGAGGAGCTTGAGGCAATCAAGGGTCAGTCCGAAGAAATAAATGACAGATTCTACCGTGATCTCGAGTTCGGTACAGCAGGACTTAGAGGAGTTATCGGAGCAGGCACAAACAGAATGAATGTCTACACCGTCCGCAAAGCAACTCAGGGCCTTGCAAACTACCTCAACAAGCACAACACCGAGGGAAAGCCTCTCAGCGTTGCTATCGCTTATGACTCAAGAAACAAGGGTGTTCTATTCTCCGAGGAGTCTGCAGCTGTTTTGGCAGCAGCAGGCATTAAGGCTTATATCTACCCCGAGCTTATGCCGACACCGGCACTTTCCTTTGCAGTTCGCCACTTAGGCTGCGATGCAGGTATCAATGTCACCGCATCTCACAACCCGGCAAAGTACAACGGCTACAAGGCTTACGGCCCGGACGGATGCCAGATCACTGCAGATATGGCTGACGGCATCACCGAGGAAATGAACAATATAGATATTTTCCAAGACGTAAAGAAGGTAGACTTCAACGAGGCTGTTAAGGCAGGCACTGTCGAGTATATCGGCGAAGAGACTGTCACAGCATTCCTCGACGCTGTTCAGGCTGAGTCCATTCTCGGCGGCGACGCAGGAAACCTCAAGGTTGTTTACACTCCTCTCAACGGTGCAGGCAAAAAGTGCGTTCTTGCTATTCTCGAGAGAATCGGCGTTAAGGATGTTACAATCGTTCCCGAGCAGGCTGAGCCTGACGGAAACTTCCCAACTTGCCCATATCCGAACCCGGAAATCAGAGAGGCTCTTCAGAAAGGTATCGAGCTTTGCGAAAAGGTAAATCCCGATCTTCTCCTTGCTACAGACCCCGACTCCGACCGTGTAGGCGTTGCAGTTAACCAGAACGGCGAATACATTCTCCTCACAGGTAACGAGGTTGGTATCCTTCTCCTCAACTTCATCGCTAAGTTCCGCACAGAGCAGGGCACAATGCCGAAGGATCCCGTTGCAGTCTCCACTATCGTTTCAACCGATATGATTGACGATGTTGCTAAAGACTACGGCGTAACAATCAGAAGATGCCTCACAGGCTTCAAGTACATCGGCGACATCATCGCAGAGCTTGAGTCTCAGGGCAAAGAGGACAGCTTCCTTCTCGGCTTCGAGGAGTCCTACGGTTATCTTTCAGGCGGCTACGTCAGAGATAAGGACGCTGTTGATGGCTCCATGCTCATTTGCGAGATGACATCTTACTACAAGAGAAACGGCATGACACTTGTCGACGCTATCAACGATCTCTACGAGAAATACGGCTACTACAAGAACAGCACAATCACACGTGCATTCGAGGGTGAGTCCGGTATGATCAAAATGGCAGAGATTATGGATAACCTCAGAGCAAACGCTCCTAAGGAGATTGCAGGCTACAAGGTTGTCGGTACAAGCGACTACAAGCTTTCCGTCAGAACAGACGGTGACGAGAAGTCCGAGATCAATCTTCCTAAGTCCAATGTTCTCGAGTATCGCCTTGAGAACGGCTCAAAGTTCATCGTTCGTCCGTCAGGCACAGAGCCTAAGATTAAGGTTTATATGTCAGGTAAGGGCGCAACCAAGGCTGAGTCCGAGGATATGGTAGCAAAGATGACCGCCGCTGCAGACGGAGTTTTAGGCTGCTAAAAATCAATAAACAATTTCGGAGAGAATCTACGGATTCTCTCCTTTTTTATGCAAAAAAGAAAAGAGCACGTTTCCGCACTCTTTTCTCCAAAAATATATTTAGGAAGGGTAAAATGAATCTTAGTAAGTTTCCGATTAAGCGATTTCTTCGCTTTCCTCGCTCTCAGGAGCGTCCATATCAACATGCTTCGGATCGACATGCGGATCAGTAATTCTTCTTAAGAACTTCTGAGTTCTCGGATCCTTCGGATGAACGAGAATTTCCTCAGGTTTGCCCTGCTCAACGATAACGCCGCCCTGCATATAAACAACTCTTGTTGCAACTTCCTTTGCGAAAGCAATCTCATGAGTAACAACTATCATTGTGATGCCAGACTTAGCGATATTTTTAATGGTGTCAAGAACCTCACCGACAAGCTCGGGGTCAAGTGCACTTGTAGGCTCATCAAAAAGGATTACATCGGGATCGAGAACCAAGGCTCTTGCGATTCCTGCTCTCTGCTGCTGGCCGCCTGAAAGAGATGACGGATAGAAATCAAACTTGTCTCCAAGGCCAACCTTCTCAAGCATCTTCTTGGCTACCTTTTCTGCGGCAGGCTTAGCAACTCTTTTGACTGTAATAAGTCCCTCGGTAACATTCTCGAGAATTGTCTTGTTGGCAAAAAGATTATAGTTCTGGAAAACCATAGCCGTCTTTCTTCTCAAATCAAGAACCTCCGGTTTTGAGTGCTTCTTGCAGTTGACAGTAAGCTCGTTAACCGTAACAGAGCCCTCATCGCCCGGGTCGAGGAAGTTGATTGTACGAAGAAGTGTTGTCTTGCCCGAGCCTGACGGGCCGAGAATAACTACAACCTCGCCGACATCTATATCCATATTCACGCCGTTCAGAACATGGTTATCACCAAACGACTTGCGAATATCCTTAAGTTCTACCATCATAATGTATCACTCCTTATTTTGCTGCCTCAGCATGCTTGGGTCTGAATCTTGAAAGTCTCTTCTCGAGAACTCCGAAAACCTTGTTGCAGATAAAGCTGATAAGCTCGTAGATGATTGTTGTCATTAAATATGCCTCTATGAAGTTGTACTTCGGGTTAGCAAGCAGGTTAGCTGTTGCCGTAATCTCATAAACACCAACATAGTAAGCAAGGCTCGTGCCTTTGATAACTCCGGTGAAGAGACCTGTCAGGTTCGGCATTGCAACCGATAAAGCCTGAGGGAAAATGATTCTTCTCATCGCCTGAGATGTTGTCATACCTATTGACCAAGCAGCTTCAAGCTGTCCTTTGTTGACAGATTCGAGGGCTGCTCTGAAAACCTCTGAAGAATATGCGCATTGATCCATCGAAAGAGCAACTATCGCATAAAGTACTGCGGGAATTCCCGACGTATCAATTCCTGCCGTAGCGTATAACATCATTGGAATGGAATAATAAGCAACATAGAGAAGTATAACCATCGGAACACCTCTCATAAAGCTGACATAAACCGCACAAATCTGAGATAAAACAGGGATTTCATTTTTTCTGACAAGTGCCATCAAAAGACCGAATATCCAACCGATGATAACAGCCGCAAACGCCATCTCAAAGGTAATCGGAATAGCACCAATAACCTGAGGGAGAGATTCTTTGATAAACTGCCAATCCATACTTTATTCCTCCTCTCAGTTCTTTCTTCCTACTGTGTAAAGCTTTTCTGTAATCTTGAAAAGTCTCTCGAAAATAAAGCAGAATGCCCAGAAGATAAGTCCCGTTGCAATGTAAATTTCAAGCTGGGTTGCGCCGTAATTGATCGCCGAGAGTGCTCTTGCTTTGCCCAAAAGATCAAGCACGCCGATTGTAAATGCAAGGCTCGTCTCCTTGAAAAGCATGATAATGTTGTTTCCTAAGGTCGGAATTGCAACTCCGAGTGCCTGTGGAAAAATAATTCTGACAAATGCCATAGTCGGGCTCATACCGACTGATAATGCAGCCTCTCGCTGTCCCTTGTCAACCGCAAGATATGCGCTTCGCATCATCTCAGCCATGTTTGCGGATACGGACATTGAAAGTGTTGCTATGATATATGCTGTGGTCGAGATTCCCGTCATATCGACTCCGACCTTCTTCATAAACTGCGGAAGAGCCAGATAAAGCAGGAATATAAGAATAAGTGTGGGAATGCCTCGCATGAAAGCAATCCAGACTTTAGAAATCGCTTTAAGAACTTTGTTCTTCGACATGCTCATTCCGGCGAAAATCGCGCCGATAATAAGCGAGAACAAAAGCGAAAGGAGAAGAATCTCAAAGGTTTTGGGTACCGCCTTGAGTATTTTAGGTACATACTTCAGTATCAAACTCGGATCAAATGTATTACCCACGAAACCGCACGTCCTTTCTTTTTATTCTTTATACGGAAGGTGCCGAAGCACCCTCCGCCGTAAAGAAACTTTTTACTGATTATTTGTCAGCAATGTAATAAATCTTGTCAGCATAGAGTGAGAAAATATCCTCACCAAGATACTCTGTAGCTATATCAGAGAGTGTGCCGTCCTCGAGCATTTCCTGAAGAACTGCATCAACGTCATCACAGAACTGCTGCTCATCAGAACCGAACATCTCATAAGTGTCCTCGCAAAGAACAACATCTGTTGCTACGAGGTCAAGACCAAGCTCTGCGTTAACTGTCTCAAATACTGATGCATAGGAAAGAGATGCGTCAACCTGACCGCTCTCAACCTGCTTGTAGCTGTCTGCTGTTGTGAGGTTAGAAACTGCATTCTGAACAATCTCTTCGCCCGGGTGATCAGCGTTCCAAGCTTCAATCATGGAGTACTCATAAGAAGACGGGTTAGAGTTGATTGTCTTGCCTGCCATGTCTTCCATTGTCTCGATTCCGCTGTCCGGCTTAACGATCCAGCTCATCGGAGATAAGCAATAGTACTGCTCAGGGAAGATGTACTTTTCCTTTCTTGCATCGGACTTAACGAGCTGATGTGAAACCATGTCGAGCTGTCCTGCATCAAGTGCTGTGAGAAGTGCCGAGAAATCCATGTACTGGATGTTGAATTCATACTGAGGAAGTCTCTCATCGAGTTCCTTGAGAACTGCTACATCGTAGCCCTGAAGCTCACCGTCTTCATTAAGGTAGCAATACGGAGCCATTGAGCTTCCTGTACCGATATTCTTTACGGTGACCTCTCCGCTTGCTGCGGTGTCTGTCGAGCTTGATGAAGAATCACTCGATGCGCTTGAAGAGCTTGAAGAATCTGAGCTTGAACAAGCTGTCATTGATGCTGCCATGAGAAGTGCAAGGACTAAAGAAGATACTCTTGCAAGCTTACTGTGTTTTTTCATTTTAGTTTCCTTCTTTCTTTTCTTTCCGTTTAATACAACAAAGGCGTTTCATCCGCTTATATCTTTCGGATGAAACGCCTTTGTTTCTTGCTTGACTAAATTATATAGATGCAAGCGGTTAAAGTAAAGTAAATGAGAGGCATTTTTGGAATTTATGCAAAATTGAACAATTATTCAAATCCCCCCCTAACAATTAACGGTAATTATTCCGATATTTTTTCTTTATTGTTATGCTGTGTTAAAGCAAGTCCTTGTGCTAAAGCACTGCAAAAATGCATGGATACAATTAAATATGTGCCGCAAATTTCAATTTTTGAACTATTTTTTCTCAAAAAGGTAAAAATAAAAATATTTATATCAAAAAATCCATTTTCGGCAATTTTAGTGGAATTTTAGCATAATTTGCAAGACGGATACATTATAAATTCAAAAATCAGCGTAATTTCAAACAAAAAGCAGTAATTATAAATATCCGCATTTGACAGAAATTCAAAAACTTCGTAAACTAAATATAAAAGATAAAACAAAACGGAGATAATCATGAAAATAGAAATGAAAAAAGCAATTCTCCCCCATCATCACGGAGAAACCAGCGAACAGCTAGCCGAGCATATGCCGAGCGTTGAAGAATTTGAAAAAACGGCGCAAATTTTTAAGCTTTTGAGTGATCCCGGAAGAATCAGAATATTCTGGCTTCTGTGCCACTGCGAGGAGTGCGGCATAGACATCGCCGCAATGGTTGGCATGACAGGTCCCGCAGCAGCACATCACTTAAGACTGTTAAAGGAAGCTGAATTAATCGTGTCAAGAAGGGACGGCAAAGAGGTGTATTACCGTGCGGCAGATACCGAACAGGTAAGCCACTTGCACTTGATGATAGAGAAAATCGTAGAAATCGGATGCCCCGAAGAAGAAACAAGACTCAAGAGAATGTATATGGATGAGGACGAATTAATCTGCGAGGTGCATAGATTACTGACAGAAAATTTGTCTGAGAGATATACAATAGAAGAGCTGTCAAAAAGATTTCTGATAAATACATCATCATTGAAAAACGGATTTAAGAAGAAATATGAAAAACCGATCGGACAGTATATGAAGGAATACAGAATAAAAAGAGCAAAACAGCTGTTGGAGGAAACAGACGACAGTATAGCAGATATAGCGGAAAGCGTGGGATATGAGAGTCAGGGCAAATTTACCGCAGCGTTTAGGGAAATAAACGGAGTAAACCCAACGCAGTACAGAGCAAAAATAAAGAGCAATTAACGCAAAAGCAAAACACAAAAGTTTTTGCTTCGCTTTTTACAAAAAGCGAACGGGTGT
>CAVBOS010000041.1:0-12699 GCA_963597005.1 Lachnospiraceae bacterium | reverse complement strand
GAAAATAAGGCTTTTTTCGCACCTTACTTCTGAACCCGTGACATCAATACTACCGTCTCAACATGCTGTGTCATCGGGAACATGTCAACTGGCTGGATTCTCTTTACCTTGTAACCATTAGCCGTAAATGATGCTAAATCTCTTGCGAGCGTTTCGGGGTTACATGAAACATAAACCACCTTTTTCGGTGCGAGCGAGCAAACGGAAAGGATAAACTCCTCAGTGCTTCCCGCTCTTGGCGGATCCATCAAAACAACATCCGCTTTCTCTCCCTCAAGCGCCATATTGGTGAGAAATTCGGTTGCGTCGGCACAGAAAAAGCGTATATTCTTCATATTATTGAGCTTTGCGTTCTGCTTTGCGTCCTTGACGGCATCGGCATTGAGCTCAATTCCCGTGACCTTGACCGGATTTTTGCCTGTCACCTTAGATGCGGCAATCATTCCTATCGTTCCGATTCCGCAATAAGCATCAATAACCGTTTCTCCTCCCTTTAGATTAGCAAACTCCATTGCCTTTCCGTAAAGCTTTTCGGTCTGAACGGGATTAATCTGATAGAATGACTTTGCGGAAATTCTGAATTTTAATCCACAGCACTCATCAACGATATATCCCTCACCGTAAAGCACCTTTTCGTTTTGTCCGAGAAGCATGGATGTGAACTTATCGTTTACGTTCTGGACAATCGTTGTAATTTCGGGGTGAATTTTCAAAAGTGCCTTGCAGAAATTATACTTAGCCGTAAAAATCGGTGTTCCTGTTACGAGAACAACCATAATTTCTCCCGTTGCAAAGCCTCTTTTCACAAGCACATGGCGCAAAAATCCCTTACCCGTCACCTCATTGTAGGTTGTGAGCTTGAAATCCTTGAGAAGCTTTCTTACGGAAACTATAATTTCGTCAGCCTTTTTGTCCTCAATCATACAGGAGTCCATACCGACTATTCTGTGTGTTGATGACTGATATATTCCGCTGATTATCTTGTGACTTCTCGGGTCGGTATAGAATGCCGCCTGAACCTTATTTCTGTAGTGGTAAGGATTATCCATACCGATAATCTCCTCCACTCTTCCGTATTTTCCGAGAAGCTTTATGCATGTTCCCATTTTAAAGGAAAGCTGATCTTTGTATGATAAATTCTGAAGCTGACAGCCGCCGCATTTCTTTCTGTTGGGGCACTGCGGAAAATCCGCCTTTTTCTCAGGCTCTTCCTTTTCAGGCACTGCCTTCTCTTTTACAAAAACTTCCTTCTGCGGTCTTGGGCGGTGTTTTTTCTTTTCCGTAACCGCCTTATAGAACGGCTCTGATTTTTTAAAATTGCTGTTTTTATTCTTCATTTATTTTCTCCTGATTAAGTCTTATTCTAACCTATTGATTATACCTTATAGGGCTATTAATTTCAATCTTGACATACTCCTGTTCGATTATCCGTGAAGCTTTCAACAAGTTATCAAATAATGTTGAAAATTCAGCTTGAAATCATGTCAAATATTCATTCAAACGAAAAGCCATATCCGATTATTTACCGAATATGGCTTAATTTATATCTAATTATCAGGTAATAAACGGCAGACCGTTTATTCTTGTTCCGTTCTCATAAACCTCAAAGTGGAGGTGATTACCTGTCGAGTTACCTGTCGAACCGACATAACCGATAACCTGACCCTGCTCAACATAATCGCCTACATTGCAGGCAATAACACTCATGTGGGCATATCTTGTGGAATATGTTCCGTTGTGATAAATAAGAACATTGTTACCCCACGACCAGTGGTAGGATGCATTGAGAACCGTTCCGCTTGCGACAGCTACAATCGGTGTTCCGTAAGGTACGCCAATGTCAACTCCGCCGTGACCGTTCTCACCGAAATACTGAGTGATATCGGCGGTGCTGTAACCCGGAAGCGGCCAGATGCCTGAAAGTCCGCCCGCTTCACTTGAGCTTGTCGGAGGTGTATAGACCGTGTTGCCGTCGCTCTCTCCCGAAGAAGTTGTGGTGTTAGACTTAGCCGCCTCTGCAGCTGCGGCTGCTGCGGCAGCCTCCTCTTCCTCTTTTTTCTTCTGAGCGGCGATAAGCTCCTCAAGCTGAGCATTAAGCTCCTCGTCCTCCTGCTCGATTGTATCAATCTGGGACTGGGTGTCTGATTCCTGAGACTGAAGACCAGCGATTACCTCGTTATTCTCGGCAATGAGTGTTTCAAGCTCTGCCTGATCTTCCTCAAGGCTCTTTTTAAGCTTGGAAACTTCGGACTTTTCTTCCTTTAGGGATTCTTTGTCGTCCTTTGTTTTGTCGATATATTCCTGAATTTCATCGCAAAGCTGCTTGTCGTGGCTTGTTACAGCGGAGAGCATCTCTGTTTTCATCGAGAAATCATAAAGGCTTGTGGCATTCAGAAGAATTTCCATCGTGCTTGTGTCGCCCGACTCGTAAATCGCTCTGATTCTCTTTTTGAGAAGTGCGAGGGTGTCGGCGTATTCTGCGTCAGCCTCGTCTATTTTCTCCTCGAGCTCCTTTATACTGCTGTTAAGCGTTGCAATATCGGAGATTGCGGTATCAATCTTTTCCTCGGTAAGATCGATTTTCTCCTGTAAGGTATTGCTGTATTCCTGAGCGTCTGCCTCCTGAGACTGAAGCTCAGAGAGCTTGGAGTTAAGCTCGTCCTCCTGGCTCTTAAGCTCATCCTGACGGTCATATATCTCCTGCATCTCGCTTGTGGTTGTGACCGCGTTTGCACTCTGCGGAATTGCGGGGAAAACAAACACCGCCGCAAGCGTTAAAGCCGTGAGCTTCAATGCACTTTTCACTTTTTTGCCGTTAAGATTATATCTAAGCATATTTTTCATGCCTTCTCCTTTCGTTTTGTTTGAGAAAAAGCCGTTTTTCATTCACTCAAACAACAAAGAACTATACCACAAAAATCGCTGTTTGTCCAATGAATAAGCCGTTTATTTCACTTTTTTTGCAAGAATTTCACCTAATATTCTTATTCGGATAAATTTTCTGCCAATGCTAAAATTCTAAAGTCTCGCCGACATACAAAAGTTAATCTGAAAATATTTACTTTTTCCCTCTGACATGATATATTTATTAGTACTGTCACGCTTAATTTTGCGATCAGATTTACTTTGTAATCATTCAAGGAGAATTTTTAAATATGAAACTTGGTATCGTAGGACTTCCGAACGTAGGTAAGTCGACACTTTTCAACGCTATCACAGGCACTGCCAATGCTCAGGCAGCGAACTATCCGTTCTGCACAATCGAACCGAACAGCGGCATCGTAGCCGTTCCCGACGAGAGACTCGATAAGCTTTGCGAGTATTGGAACCCCGACAAGAAAACTCCTGCCGTAGTCGAGTTCTTTGACATTGCAGGTCTTGTTAAGGGTGCTTCTCAGGGTGCAGGTCTGGGAAACAAGTTCCTCGGACACATCCGCGAGTGCGACGCTATCATTCATGTTGTACGCTGCTTCGATGACGATAACATCACTCATGTTGTCGAGGATGCAACAAAGCCTGTTCCTGTTGATCCTGACGGAGACATCGAGTGCATCGACCTCGAGCTCATTCTCTCCGACCTCGAGATAGTTCAGAACAGGCTCAACCGTCTTGCTCATGCCGCAAAGACAGGAAACAAGGACGCAAAAGCTGAGGTAGCTTGGCTCGAACCTCTTGTCGCTCACCTCGAAAAGGGTCTTTCCGCAAGAACCTTCCCGTTTGACGAGAAGGACGAGGCACAGCAGTTCGCCCTCAGAGAAATCGGACTTCTCTCTCAGAAGCCGATTATCTACGCTTGCAATATGGACGATGACGGAGTTAAAAACGCCGAGAGCAACCCATACTATCAGATAGTAAAGAAAAGAGCGGATGCCGAGAACGCCGAGGTAATTCCGATTTGCGCAAAAACCGAGGAAGAGCTCTCCGAGCTTGACGAAGAGGACAGAGAAATGTTCATGGAGGACTTAGGTCTTTCCGAATCAGGTCTTGACAGACTCATCAAGGCAAGCTATGACCTTCTCGGACTCATCTCCTACCTCACAGACGGCAAAAAGGAATGCCGTGCATGGACAATCAAGCGCGGAACAAAGGCACCTCAGGCTGCGGGCAAAATTCACTCCGACTTTGAGAAGGGCTTCATCAGAGCTCAGGTATGCTCCTTTAACGATTGGCTCAACTGCGGAGGAAATATGGCAGAGGTCAAAGCAAAGGGACTTTATCGTTCCGAGGGCAAGGAATATGTCGTTGCTGACGGCGACATCATCGAATTCCTCTTTAATGTTTGATTTCCGTCAAATATATTGATTTTCAAGGGACAACCTGATTTGTACATCGGTTGTCCCTTTTTGTCGTGTATCATTAGCATTGCTGTACGCAGTACAGACTATTTCACACCTAATCAAAATTTTCAAGGAGGATATATGAAAAGCAAATCCACAATAAAAAAGCTTCTCTCTCTGCTTTTCTCCGTTATATTTATTATGAGCCTTGCAACTGTCGCATTTGCAAGCACGGATAGCGAAACAGCAGAAAAGCTCTCACCACTCGAAAACAAAACCGCCGCTGTCGTCACGGGAACCCCACAGGACAGCATAGTTCAAAATTATCTTCCAAGCGCCAAGCTTGAGTATTTTAATAATCTCTCGGATATGTGCCTTGCACTCGACACCGAGAAAATCGACTTCTTTGTCGTTTCATCGGTAAATTATTTTGGCATTGCCGAGCAGTATCCGCAGTTCGGCTACATCAACGCACCTCTTGCTTATTTCGACATCGGTGCGATTTTCCCGAAAGACGGCTCAAAAGACGAGCTTATCAAAGAATTCAACAAGTATATAGCTAAAATCAAAGATAACGGCGAGCTTGAAGCTATGCAGAACAGGTGGCTTTTTTCCACTGATTACGAAAGCATTGATATTCCGTCAAGCGGCGAAAACGGCACAATCAAGCTTGCAACAACAAACACCTACAAACCGTTCTCGTTCATGCTTGACGAGAAAAACGCAGGCTTTGATATTGCCGTAATTGCAGGCTTTGCCAAGGAATACGGCTACGGCGTAAAAATCGAGAACACCGACTTTTCAGGAATAATCAGCGGTATTTCCACTAAGAAATATGATATGGGCGTCGGTCAGATTTCCTATACTGCCGAAAGAGCCGAAAGCGTAAAGTACTCTGATTTTTATTACACTCAGGAGATTGTTCCCATAGTAAAAGCAAGCAAAATCGACAGCCCCTATCTCGTCACATCAGACTCTGTCATCGACAGCACTCCCAAAAGCGGAGTTATGACAAGCATAAAAAAGACGCTAATAGACCAAAACCGCTGGCAGAGTATTTTAAAGGGTCTTGCCGTCACTATGCTCATAACTGTACTCGGATTTATCCTTGCAAATTTACTCGGTGCGCTTTTCTGCGCCATGGCAATGTCAAAATTCAAGGCTTTGCGGTTTATAGCCGATATTTACTCAAAGCTTATGCAGGGTCTTCCGATAATCGTCATTCTAATGATACTCTACTACATAGTGTTTGCCCACTCGGAAATCAGCAATGTAACGGTAGCGATAATCGGCTTCGGCATGGTTTTCGGCGCATACCTCGCCCAGCTATTTGAGGGCGGCATCGGAGGAATCGACAAGGGTCAGTGGGAGGCGTCTCTTGCAATCGGCTTCTCAAAGCGTCAGACCTTCCGCGGCATAATACTTCCACAGGCAATACGCACCATGCTCCCGGGATACTTCAGCAACCTCATAAGCCTTATGAAAGGCACGGCTGTTGTCGGCTACATAGCGGTCACCGACCTCACAAAGGTTGGCGACATCATCAGAAGCAATACATATGAGGCAATTGTTCCCCTTATCTCGATAGCAATTATTTACTTTGCAATCGCTTGCATTTTACTCACGGTCATGAAAGCAATTAAAAAGAAGCTTTCTCCCAGACGAATTAAAAAATCTGACTTAAAACTCACGGCAGGAGGTGCCGATTTATGATATCAATTGAACATTTAAGAAAAGAATTTCCGAACTCGACACCCCTTCGTGATGTCAATCTTAAGATAAACAAAGGCGAGGTTATCTCCGTCATAGGCCCGTCAGGCACGGGAAAATCAACCTTACTTCGCTGTATCAACCGCCTCGAAGAGCCCACCTCGGGCAAGGTTATCGTAAACGGTATCGATATGAGCGATAAAAACTGTAATTTAAGTGCTGTAAGGCAGAAAATGGGCATGGTTTTTCAGAATTTCAATCTGTTTAATCACATGAATGTCATTGAAAACATCATGTATGCTCCGCAAAAGCTTTTGGGACTCGACAAAAAACAGGCTAAAGCCCGTGCTGAAAAGCTTTTGAAAATAGTCGGCCTCACGGAAAAAGCACTCAACTATCCCGACGAGCTTTCTGGCGGTCAAAAGCAGAGAATTGCAATAGCAAGGGCACTTGCCATGGAACCCGAAATTCTTCTCTTTGACGAGCCGACAAGTGCACTTGACCCAACCATGGTCGGCGAGGTTCTTGCGGTTATCAAGCGTCTTGCCAAAGAGGGCATGACAATGATTATCGTCACGCACGAAATGCTGCTTGCAAAAAGCGTTTCCACAAGAGTTGTTTATCTCGACGACGGTATTATTTACGAGGAGGGCACTCCCGATGAAATCTTCCGCCATCCAAAGAAAGATCTCACAAGACGATTCATCGGCGGTCTTGACTGGATTCAAAAGGAATTCACAAAGGAAACACTCGATTATCTCGGCTTAATCAGCGAAATTCAAGCTTTCGCACTGAAGAAAATGTTCACACCGAATATGCTTTTCAAGACGGAAGCACTTATAGAAGAAATATATATTCAAAATCTCTCATCGGTTTTGGGTGATGACGATAAGGTAAATTTCTCTCTCGAATACTCCGATGAAGGCTCTGTTTGTGATATAGCCTTCAAATGGAACGGCAAGAAATCTCCTCTTTTTGAGTCGGATAAATTTAAAAACACTCTTGAAAAGCTCGGCGCAAAATGTATCTCTTATGAATATTTAAACGAAAACGCCAATGCTTTTCATGTCAAAATCGCAGAATAAAGCAAAAAGGATTTTTTGGGATTTACCTCCCTGAAAATCCTTTTTCTATTTTGTTTTGCAGAGCAAGAATTTCACATTTACAAAGGCACTTTCCTATTTTGTATTCAGTATTCTTTCTATTTATTCTACATTTTAGCTATGCTATGGGGTTTATTATCTCGAATTATACAATTATTTTGCATTTATTTTGTATAAGTTTCTTGTTTTCTTCACGGAAATGGGTTAATATAGCAACATCATTTCAAGACAAAGCGAGGTAAACCTTTGAATTTATCGAAGAATTTTCTAAGATTTAACGAAAGCAAATCCACAACTAAGTCAAGAGGAACAAAAGAAAACAAATTCACTAAGCTGAATAAAATAATAGCACTGCCGCTCTCAGCGGTTATTTTAATGTCTTCTGCACTGTGTGCGTCAGCCGATACGGTTTCTTCTGTCGGTTATGCAGTTCCCGAGCAGGTAGTCACCTACACAGGCTCTGTCGCAGACTCAAGCGAAGCATATCTTTATTTTATTGACGAAAGCTGCTCTATGCTAACAAGCACAGCAAACGGTGCAAGCACAGACGGCGGCGTCCCAACCAACGCAGGCACTTACTACGCAATCACAGAAAACAGCTTAAGTCTCGATGTAACTCCCGCATTTAAGCTGACCATTCAGAAAGCCGACTCTTACATCGCTTCAAGTGATGTAAGAACTGACGAAAACACATCTGCTGAAAGCCTAATAAAGGTTAAGGTCACGGGCAGCACGGGCGCTGTGTCCACTCAGTACTACACAGATGAAGCTTGCACGGCTCTCACAACAAGCGAGAACGGCGCAGAGACTGACGGCTCACTCCCCACCAAGGCGGGCACATATTTTGTAAAATCCACAGTCGAGTCTGACGAAAACTACAACTCGGCAAGCGTTGTTTCAAAGCTTATCATCGAAGAAAGTGCTGAAACAGAAAAATCTGATGAAGCTAAAACTTCCGAATCAGCAGAGGACAACTCTGAAAATACCTCAAACTCTGCATCAACATCATCAAGCGATGTTGACAGTGCAATGGCAGAAAGAATCGCATCTTTCATTGCCGACTCAAGATGGTGCAATAACGCATCCTACGGATTTATCACACCTCTTCTCTGGCCCGAGCGCCAGTCTTGGGGTTGCTGTGCATACTCCATCGACTTCATTATTTACGTCCACGGCAAGCAGATTCCTCCGGGACAGGGCGAAACCTACTATAACTTTGACGAAGTTAAGGTCGGCGATGTTCTTTACCAGTATGAGGGAGCATATAACGAGCACTATGTTTGCGTATGCGCAATCGAGGGCGACCAGTACCTTATCGCCGAGGGCGCACTCAACAACGTGTGTGCATCTGTCGGATGGTACACAAGAAGCGGAGACACACTTTATCCGAACAGCGACAATGTCGACCCGTATCCGGGAACATTCACATTCGGTGAGGGCTACCACTTCACCTGATAACATAAATAATCAAGAGCATAAGCTTAATTTAACAATTCAAGCTTATGCTCCTTTTTTTAATTCACATATACAAAAAGCTGATGCCTTTAAGAGACATCAGCTTTTACTTTTAACTCAAAATCAGATCATAGCGAGCATATCGTCAGCCGTCGGCATATCAACGATAGTCTTTGCATAGTGAGCGACCTTGACTGTAAGATCGGAGTCAACATAGAAGAATGCCGGAAGCTGTTCCTCTATTCCCTCATATTCGCCGTGCTCAAAGCCGAGCTCCTTGCATTTTGCACCCTTTGCCTGAAGCTTTTCCATATCACCGCCTACAAGTCCTGCCATATCCTTTGCTGGCTCAATGGAAAGAGTCTTGTAAACGTTCATATCGGCATCGGCAACAATCGGGAACGGAACATCTGCGTCCTCAAGAGCCTTCTCGAGATTCTCCACAGAAGACTGCATAACAACTGCTACGTTTACGCCCTTCTTTTCAAACTCAGCGTATTTCTGAGAAAGAACATGAACATCATAACGACAGCTTGGGCAGCCGATATAACGAAGAACAACGAACATGGTTGGCTTTCCGCCTGCAATCTCTAAGAAGCTTGTGTTTCTTTTCTTTGAAGTATCTACCTTGAAATCAGGAAGCTTTTCACCTACATTGATAATTGCCATGATAAAATTCCTTTCATCTGATAATTTTTTATTGATGATATAGTTATACAACAAACTCTGAAAAAACACAATACTATATAAAATGATAGTGGAAAAGAGTTACTTTTGAGAACAGAATTTATCGTTCTCAAAACCAAAATTACTCGTAATAAGTCTTGGCAAGACCGCCCTCGGCAGTTTCTTTGTACTTAGAAAAGAGATCCTTTCCTGTCTCATACATGGTCTTAACTACAACGTCGAAGCTTATCTTTCTCGAATAAGTAAGGAAATTGGCAAGATCCAACGCATTTATCGCTCTCATAGCCGCAACGGCATTTCTCTCAATGCAAGGAATCTGCACAAGTCCGTTTATGGGGTCACAGGTAAGTCCCAGATGATGCTCCATTGCGACCTCGGCGGCATATTCAATCTGGTCGAGCTCCATTCCGAAAAGCTCTCCGAGCGCCGCCGCCGCCATTGAGCACGCAGAACCGATTTCAGCCTGACATCCGCACTCCGCACCGCTTATCGAAGCGTTATTTTTAATGATATTTCCCACAAGTCCGCCTGCGGCAAGCGCACGCAAAACCTGTCTGTCTGAGAAATGTCTCTTCTGCTGTTCATAGTAAAGCACAGCCGGAACAACACCACAGCTGCCGCAAGTTGGTGCGGTAACTATTTTTCCGCCGCTTGCGTTCTCCTCGCTGACGGCAAACGCATAAGCACACACAAGGCGGTTTTCTCTCGTTGCATCCGATTCGTCTATATGATGCTGTTGAAAAAGTATTCTCGCTCTTCTTGTTACGTTAAGTCCGCCCGCAAGCGTTCCCTCGGCTTTGAGTCCTCGCCTGATTGCAGATTTCATCGTGTCCCAAACCTCGGCAAGATAATCGTAAATATCATCCCCCTCGATTTCACGGACATAATCGGAAAGCTTGAGGTCGTTATCCATGCAGTAATCCTTGATTTCCGCAAAGGTAGTCAGCGGATAGATACTCTCGGCAGAAGCCTCAGGCTTGCCCTCAATTTGAATTTTACCGCCGCCCACGCTGTAAACCGTCCAAGCGTCAATACAGTTGTTTTCACCGTCAAATGCCTCGAGCACCATGGTATTCGGGTGCTTGAGAACATCATCCATACCGTTCATGAAAACAACCTGTATATTACTAGGCGAGAAAACCTTTTTGATTATCTCGTCCGTGAGGTGTCCCTTGCCCGTTTTTGCTAGTGAACCGTAAAGAGTGACTACATAGCCGCCGGGAGCGTTCGGATAAGTCTGTTTAAATAGCCGTGAGGCATATTCAGGCCCCATTGTGTGAGATGATGACGGGCCCGTTCCGATTCTGTATAATTCTCTGAGTGATTCCATAAGCTTTTACCTCTTTTTTGATAAACCGAGTATAGCATAATTATTTTTTCTTTTCAATCATTAAGAGCCATACGAAAAAGAGCCGACCGCAGTGGGTCGACCCTTCGTTAAAATAATTCTTTTTGGTTTTCTGATTATTCAAATACAATTCCGCTGTACTTGTGGAAGGACTCCATGGAAATCTTGATAGACTCCATCTCTGTTCTCTGAGTAGCGTCCTGCTCAAGAATGCAGTACTCTGCGCCTGCCTCGTTAGCGGCGTCGAGAATCTGCTGAATAGGCATGATACCTGTTCCGACCTCGCAGAAGTCTGTCGGCTTTGCACCGTACTTATTAAAGAACTCCTCAAAGCTTGCAACAGGAGTAGTGTCGTCCTTTGCGAGAAGGTTGATGTTGTGATCAAAAACAGCCAGCTTGGAGAAATCCTTCTGATGAATAGCGAAAACTCTGCCCTTCATCTTCTTGAGAAGCTCGATAGGATTCTGGCCGCCTCTCATAGCCCAGAATGTGTCAAGCTCAAATGTGACATAGTTAGGATCTGTGTTCTCGAGAACGAGATCATAAATTGTCTTGTCGCCGAACTTTACGAACTCGTGGAAGTGGTTGTGGAAAAGGAACTTCATGCCGTTGTCTGCAAGAATCTTACCCATCTTGTTGTAGTACTCGCACTGCTTCATGACGTCGTCATAATCAGCGTACATAGCTGCGGACTGACCTACAACAGTGTTGCCGACTGCCTTGTGCCATGCGATAATAGACGGAAGAGTCTCCTCGTTAATCGGAGCAATATGTCCGGAAATAATCTTTGCGCCTGTGCCCTCGAGTGCGCCCAAAAGCTCCTCTGGAGACATACCGAAGCCTGAGCCCGGGTCTTTGTCTGCCTGATTGTTTGCTACCTCGAGATACTTATAACCGATAGAAGCAACCTCCTTGATTGCAGCTATAGGATCCTTTGCCATTGCCTCCTTGACGGAGAAAAGCTGAATACCAACCTTCATTGCCATAATAATACACACCTTTCAAAATACAATTAAATTACCTGAGTTTTGTGTAATTTACATTTAAATTTTGTTAAATTTTATTACACCGTTGTAATTATATCACAATACTCTCTCAAAATACAATAGTCCGCAATAAAATACTGAATTTTTGTGCAGAAGTTTGCGGATTTTCCTCTTGACAATAATCCGATTTCGGATTATACTTAGTCCGATTTCGGATTTTATCGAAAAAGGAGATTTTTATGCCTGATGACAGAAGAGAGCTTATTATGAGATTTTGCGTTGCATCAAATATAATTGACGAGTGCTACTGGAGACTCAGCCACGATACCGCTTACAGCAACAGCGAGGTTTGCCTGTTGTATGCCCTGAATGACGGAAAACTTCATTCTCAAAAGGAAATAAGTGAAAACTGGTGCATCTCAAAAACCACACTGAACACAACCGTAAAGAAGCTTGAATCAAACGGATTCATCGAGCTAAAGAAAATCGAGGACAAAAAGAGAGAGAAGAAAATTGTTTTGACCGAATCGGGCAAGGCTCTCGCCGAAAGACTTCTCAAAGACATGTACCGTGCGGAGAACTTCACCATGGACGAAACCATGAAGAAATATCCCGATTTTGTCGACGCAATCGAATATTGGTCGGCTTTGTTCAAAACTAAGATTGACGAAATTAAAGAGGAAAAATCAAATGAGTAACACAAAGAAACAGTCAATCGGTCTTTCAGACCACTTTACCTACCGAAAACTGTTACGATTTACGCTTCCGTCTATTGCAACAATGGTTTTCACATCAATATATTCCGTCGTGGACGGATTTTTCATATCAAACTACGCAGGCAAAACCGCTTTCGCATCCGTCAACTTCATCATGCCCGTGCTCATGATTCTGGCTACAGTCGGCTTCATGGTCGGTACGGGAGGTTCTGCGCTCGTCGCAAAAACTCTCGGCGAGGGCGACAAGAAAAAGGCAAGCGAACTTTTCTCGCTCTTCGTTGCCTTTGCGTTCACACTGGGCGTTGTGCTGTCGGTCATCGGCTTCATCTTTCTTCCGCAAATCACCGTGCTTCTCGGTGCGGACGAAAGCATGGTTGATTACTGCGTGCTTTACGGCAGAATAATCATTGCCGCAAA
>CAVBOS010000040.1:0-12950 GCA_963597005.1 Lachnospiraceae bacterium | reverse complement strand
CTTCAAAGGCACTCGAAGAAACCCTCTCGTCATTCAGAGTGGGTATGACTGAAAAGGAACTTGAGGCGGAGCTTGTCTATCACATGTACCTGAATAATGCCGATGATTTGAGCTTCAAGCCAGAAATAATCAGCGGTGCAAACGCATCAATGCCGCACGGAAATCCGAGTGATAAGCCGATAACCGAGGGGGATGTACTTCTAATGGATTTCGGACTTGTCAAGAACGGCTACTGGTCGGATATGTCCAGAACCTTTGCCGTAGGTTATGCAACCGATGAATTAAGTCAGGTTTACTATACCGTTCTCGAGGCACAGGAAAGAGCGATTAACAGCTTTAAAGTCGGAATGACGGGCAAGGAGCTCGACGCCATCGCAAGAGATTTTATCACGGCAAGCGGACTTGAAGGATGCTATCAGCATGCACTTGGCCATGCATGCGGTTTGCTGGGCGCCGCACCGACTCACCTTGCAAACAGATTTTCAAGCGATATCATGGAAGTAGGCAATTGCTTAAGCTTCGAGCCGGGAATCTATCAGCCGGGCAAGCTTGGATGCAGAATTGAGGATTTGGTTTACCTTAGTGAGGACGGCCCATACAATCTGACGCACTTCCCAAAAAAGGAGCTGATTGTACTCAAATGACAGATAAGAAAAATTTAAAGAGCATGGACGACAAAAAAGCCGAAGAAAAGAAGATGATACGGGATAAAGTTATCATCTGCCTTGCCATGGGTCTTCCGTGGGCACTTATAACAGTTGCTATGCTTATAGTCGGTTATCCGATATTTGCGATACCGTCTGGCGTGATTACGGCGGCGGTTGTTCTGTATGCGATTTATATATTCGTAAAACATAAGCTGACTGAAAAATGAGAAAATGCCAAGAGATAAGCTTCTCTTGGTATTTTTTTATGCGTTTGCTCTGATATAAAATTTATTTATATTGTGATATTAGTAAACAGTATTTGATAATTATGCTATTTTGTGGTAAAATTTTGTCAGATAACACGAAAAGAGAACAAAATAACAGCTTAAATTGTTCTTTAATATCAATAAAATTTATTTAAACAGGAGGCAAACTATGAAGTATGTAACACTTAACACAGGAGCAAAAATGCCGATGCTTGGATTCGGAGTTTTCAGAGTTCCCGACAAGAATGAATGTGCCGAATCTGTTTACAATGCCATTAAGATTGGCTACCGTCTTATCGATACCGCAACCTCATACGGCAATGAGGACGCTGTCGGCGAGGGCGTGCGCAAGGCAATTTCCGAGGGTATTTGCACCCGTGAGGAGCTTTTTATCACATCCAAAATGTGGGTTGCCGATATGAAGAATTACGAAACAGCAAGCAAGGCAATCGACGCTTCTCTCAAAAAAATGGGTGTAGACTATCTCGACCTTTACCTCGAGCATCAGGCAATGAACGACTACTTCTCGGCATGGAGAGCAATGGAAGACGCTCACCGTGCGGGCAAATTAAAGGCAATCGGTGTATCTAATTTCTATCCGAATATTCTTGCCAATTTCTGCGAGACTGTCGACATCAAGCCTGCTGTCAATCAGGTTGAATTGCACCCCTATTTTACTCAGGAGGGTGCACTCGACAATATGAAGTATTACGGCGTAGTTCCCGAGGCATGGGCACCGCTTGGCGGCGGAAGATACAATCCGTTCGAGAACGAGATGCTAAAAGCCATTGCCGAGAGCCACGGAAAGACAATCGGACAAGTAATTCTTAAGTGGGGAATTCAGAGAGACTGCGTAGTTATCCCAAAGAGCACGCACATCGAGAGAATTAAAGAGAATTTTGATGTGTTTGATTTCACTCTCACCGATGATGAGATGAAGCAGATTTCTTCGCTCGATATGGGTTATAACGGTTCGAGAGCAAAGCACTTCGACCCCGAATTTGTAAGAATGTGTATGCACAGAGAACTTTGATGATTTTTGTGTGACTGTGTGGTTGAATAAAAGATAGTTGAAAAACAAACTGAGGAGCTTATGTATTATAATGAAATTGGCGGAATTAAGGTTTCCGCACTGGGAATGGGAAACATGCGACTTCCCACCACAGAGGAAAGAGGCCCAATCGACAGAGAGAAGGCAAGAGAAATAATTGAATATGCTTATGAGCACGGAATTAACTTTTTCGATACCGCATTCCGTTATCACAACGGTGAATCCGAGAACTTTGTCGGAGAGGTATTAAGTCAGTATCCGAGAGACAGCTTTATGCTCATTTCAAAATTCCCCGGTCATATGATGAATTTCAAAGATCATAAGCTTGGTTTTCAGGGTTATCTGTCGGATTTTCACTGTGAAAGTCTATCCGATGTCTTTGAGGAGCAGTTAAAGAAGTGCAGAGTTGATTACTTTGATTTCTATCTACTGCACAATATGTGTGAGTCGTCCTATGATTTCTATACGGATGAGGAGCTTGATGTAGTAGGGTATCTTAAAGAACAAAAAAGATTAGGCAAAATCAAGCACCTTGCGTTTTCTTCTCACGGCAGAGCAGAAACGATAGATAAATTCCTGACTAAATACCCCGATGTATTTGAGTATTGCCAGCTTCAGCTTAACTATCTTGACTGGACTTTGCAGGACGCAAAGGCTAAGTACGAGGTATGCGAAAAGCACGGAATTCCGGTTGTTGTTATGGAGCCTGTGCGTGGCGGAAGACTTATAAATCTACCCGAAAATGCAGAGAAAACCTTGAAAGAGGCAGAACCAACATGGACGAACGCACAGTGGTGCTTTAAGTTCATTCAGTCGCTTCCGAATGTTGCCGTATGTCTTTCTGGAATGTCTACGCTTGACCAGCTTAAAGATAACCTTGCTACATTTGAAGAAAGACATGCGTATGATGCTAAGCACTATGACGCAGTAAAAGCTGTTGTCGATGTTATGCTTAACCTCGTTCCGTGCACGGGCTGTTCCTACTGTACGGAGGGCTGTCCTATGCAGATAAACATACCCAAGCTTATTTCTTTCTACAACGAAACGAAAAACGGCGGAGCACTGCTTCGTTTCAATATGAACAGAGATAATCCCGGTGAAGACCCTGCCGCTTGCATAGCTTGCGGAGCGTGCATGAGTGTTTGCCCACAGGGCATTAAAATACCCGAAATACTTTCTGAATTCACACAGATGCTTGAAGAATAAAGAAACGGAGCTAAAGATGGCTAAATACGTAATGGTTACGGGCGCAAGCTCGGGCATCGGTTATGCAACGGCAAAGGAATTTGCAAAGCACGGCTACAATATCATCGTTCTTGCAAGACGAACCGAAAAGCTTGAAGAACTGAAAAAAGAAATTTCAGAAATAAATCCGAACGCAGATGTCGTATTAGTTTCATCAGACCTTTCAAAGGACGGCGAGGCAGAGCGTGTTTATAACCTTGTAAGAAATTATGATATTGAAACATGGATAAATAACGCAGGTCTCGGAAACGGCGGCGACTTGAGGAACGCAGAGATTGAGCATAACACGAGAATGCTCAGAGTTAATGTTGAGGCTCTCGGACTTTTTAGTGCAATGTTTGTTGCCGACAATTACGACAAGGATGGGTCTCAGCTTATCAATATCTCTTCGATTGGCGGCTATATCAATGTACCCGGCTGTGCTTTTTACTGTGCGACAAAGTTCTTTGTGTCGACTCTTACAGAGCAGATATGGGACGATATGATTCGCGGCGGCTACAAGCTTCGAGCAAAGGTAATGGCACCGAAAACAACCGAAACGGAATTTGAGCAGGCATGCCATGAGAGCGACACAGCTTTTGATTATTCTGCAAGAGGCGGAAAGTACAATACTGCTGAGGAAATGGCAGAATTTATCTGGCAGCTTCATGAGGGTGACAAGCCCGTGGGCGAGATAGACGAAAATATGAAGCTTAAGCTTTCGGACAGAAAAATTCCGCATATTTAAATATTTGAAACAAAAGGATGACAGTGAAAAACTGTCATCCTTTTTGTTACACAAAATATATGAAATTGAAAGTGGTTTCAAAATCAGTTGTTTTCTATTCCGAGCGCACGGTTCATGCTTCCCATGGTGTAGCCGCCCAAATCGAGAGTTACATACATAAAGCCGAGAGAACGCAGGTAATCGTTAATCTCCTTTGCTTTTGGCATTATCTTATCGAATTCGTCAGGAGCAACCTCGATTCTTGCGAGCTTATCGTGAATTCTTACTCTAAGCTGAGTGAAATTCATCTCACGAAGATAGTCTTCTGCCTTCTCGACCATGCCAAGTTTTTCGGCGGTGATATATTCACCGTAAACGAAACGTGAGGCAAGGCAGGCAAAGCTTTGCTTTTTCCAAGTTGGAAGATTAAGCTCTTTTGAAAGCTCCCTTATCTCGCTCTTGTAAAGCTCGCTAAAGCGAAGCGGTGACTTGACGCCCAATTCAGCAATTGCCTTGAGTCCGGGGCGGTAGTCGGAGAGGTCGTCCATATTAGATCCTTCGCAGACATACTCCATGCCGTTTTCTTTTGCAACATTGATAAGTCTTGTGAAAAGTGCGGTTTTGCAGATGTAGCATCTGTCGGGCGGATTTTCGGCAAAGCCTTCGATCTGCATTTCGTCCGTCTCAACAAAGAAATGGCGGATGCCGAGCTCCTTGCAGAATTCAACCGCCTCCGTGGTTTCCTTTTTGGGGAAGAACGGAGAGACAGCCGTGACGGCTATAACATTATCCTTTCCGAGGGTATCGTAAGCAACCTTCAGAAGAAGAGTTGAGTCAACTCCCGATGAATATGCCACGGCAACCTTTTTTAAGTCCTTCAAATAATTTTCTAATTTTGCTTTCTTTTCTTTAACTGTCATACAAAAATAATTGCCGCCACCGAACCGACTGTTCGGTAATCCGTTTCCTGCGGATAGGTAAGATGTTAAAACCTTTAACGGCTGAAATCGTTTATTTCCTCTTGTTCAAGCTTCATGCTTGATTAAAAACTGTCGGTAACCTCCCGAAAATATTACCAAAGTGCAAAGCTTCAAGAATTGCATAGTAATCTGGTAGGAATAATATAGCATATTTTGATAAATATGTCAATTCCAAGCGTTTTTTGCAAAAGAAAACAGCCGTAAAAATATCGGCTGTTTTGTCAGATATTATTTTTACTCGTCTTCCTTAGGCAGCTTTCTGTAAAGTGAGAAGTACATGGTTATGTATGCGGCAAGTCCGCCTAAGACATTTGAAATTGGTTCTGCTGAGAAAACGCCGTTTACACCCATTCCCATTCTTGGGAGGATAAGCGTGAGCGGAATGACGATTATTGCTTTTCTCAGAAGTGAGAAGAAAATTGCTCGTTTGGGGCATTTAAGCGATACAAACGTTGACTGCCCCGCCGACTGGAAGGTCTGGAATACGAATGTAAGGAAATAGATTTGAAGTGCGGCAACGCCCTTTTCTATCATTTCGGTGTCGCTCGTGAAAATCGAAATCCAAATTCGTGGGAAACAGTTTATCAAAAGCCAGCTGCATATGGAATACATAAAAGCCGATACGGTAACAAATTTGATGCACTTGCGAAGTCTTGCATATTTCTTAGCTCCGTAGTTGTAGGAGAGAACGGGTTGAGAACCGTGTGTGAGGGAGAAAACCGGCAATTCTGCAATTTCACGGACAGAATTTAAGCAAGTCATAATTCCTACATAGAGGTCGCCGCCGAAAATTCTAAGGGTCGAATTGCATATGACCTGAACCGCACAGTTTGTTCCTTTCATTATAAATCCCGAAACACCGAGCGAAAGAGTATCCTTGATAATTTGAGCATCGGGCTTCATGTATTTCAGCTTGAAATGATACTGAGATTTTTTGCCCATGAAGAACTGAAATACCCAGATAGCTGAAACCGCCTGACTTATGACTGTTGCGATTGCCGCACCTTTGATTCCCATACCGAAGGTGAAAATGAACAGCGGGTCGAGCACGAGATTGAGAGCCGCACCGATAACTGTTGTCATCATTCCGAACTTGGGATAGCCCTGAGCGTTTATGAAGTTGTTAAGACCTGTCGAGAACATCGTGAAGGTTGTTCCGAAAAGGTAATATTTCAGATATGTGTCAGCGTAAGGATAAGAATTGTCGCTTGCACCGAAAAGATAAAGTATCGGTTTTCTGAGCGTGTAGCATAGGATAAAGATAATGAATGATGTACCGACCAAAAGCATTGTAATCTGCGAGAGAATTTTCTCGGCTTTTTCATCGTTCTTTTCGCCTCGTGCAATTGAAAAAAGCGGAGTGCCGCCTATGCTGTAAAGGCTTGTGAATGCGCCGACCAAGCTTGTAAGCGGAAATGCCAAGCCGATTCCTGTCAGTGCCATGGTGCCGATGTCCTGCATGTGTCCGATGTAAATTCTGTCGATAATGTTGTAGCACAGCTGAACAAGCTGTGCGAGCATCAAGGGAAAAGCCTGCGAGAGGATATTCTTCCAGACAGCTCCTTCGGCAAAATTTCCACGCGAATCGTTCTTATTCATGTTTATCACCTGATTTTTAAGTATGAATAGTTTCAAAATACACTATTTCGAAGCTTTTTAAATATAACATATGTTGTGAATGAAAACAAGTGTTTTTCACCTAAATTTCAAAAATGCAAAATTTTGTTAGCTTGAATTGAACAGTCAATTACTATATAATTATAAATGGATACTTTTGTTTTCTGAAAATAGTTTTCGGAAAATGAAATTATTGTGCTGAATAAACTGAATTGTAAAGGAAATTGCAATGGTTAAGATACTTATAGTTGAAGATGAAGAGAATATAGCCAGAATGATACAGGCAAATATCGATCTCACCGATTATGAGTCGGAGATAGTCGATAACGGCCCCGATGCTGTCACAAAAATTCTTGAGGGCGACTATGATCTTGTTTTGCTTGACGTTATGTTACCCGGATTTGACGGCTTTGAAGTTATGAGAAGAATAGAGGGAAAGGGAGTTCCCGTAATTTTCCTCACCGCAATGCAGGATGTTTCCGATAAAGTTAAGGGCTTGCAGCTCGGAGCGGAGGACTACATAGTCAAGCCGTTTGAAGGTCTTGAGCTTTTGGCAAGAATAGAAGTCGTTTTAAGACGCAGCAACAAGGGCAGAAATAACCTTTCTTACGAAGATATTGAAATTGACCTCACAAAGCACACCGTCACACAGGGCGGCGAGGAGGTTGTGCTCACCCCGAAGGAATTTGACGTTCTTGCACTGTTTATGTCAAATGTCGATATTCTTATAACAAGAGAGAGACTGCTTGCCGAGGTTTGGGGATATGACTTTGTCGGTGAGTCACGCACCGTTGACATTCATGTCCAGAAGGTAAGAAGAAAGCTGAATCTTCAGAACAAGCTTATCACCATTCCCAAGCTTGGCTACAGACTCGAGAGTAGGTAAGGTTGATGCGACTTTGGCATAAGATTTTTATCATCGTTTTGCTTTTTGTTACGCTGTCGATAGAGATGACGAGCATTTTCGTTTCACAGTCGAATTTTTCGGGTATAATCGAGAACGAAGAGAAAAATGCGACGGCGGCGCACACAAGCTTTGCCTCGGGCATAGTGAACAGAACGATGTACGAGAGAATTAATGCGGGAGAAATTCTGCTCTCGCAGGAGGAGCTCACCGATATTATCAGGGAGATTTCCCGTGAGGCGGGCTCTGCCTACGGTGAGATAATAGTAGTAGGCTCGGGAAACGAGCTTGTTTACCCCACAACCACCGATGTGAGAGATGATATCCTTTCGCTTGATGTTGACGACGGAATATGCAAGAGTCTTATCACTGATATCGGCGACGAGACCTGTCTGATTACCGTGAGTAACATTGAGCTTGAAAAGCTCGAATATAAGCTATTCACCATAAGAGATGTTTCTGCTACATATCAGGTGCACGCAAAGCAGATGAGAACCATTCTCTATATAAGTTTGGCACTTGCACTTTTGGCGGCGATTCTTCTTTCATGTTCGATTTTTGTCTTTACGGTTATTCCGCTTGCAAAGGTAAATGAGGGTCTTGTCAATATCGGTGCGGGAGATTACAGCGTTCGTCTTGAAGAAACGGGCAGCGTGGAATTCCGACTTTTGGCAAGGAACGTAAACCGAATGGCAAGCGCCGTTCAGATGAATGTCGAGCGACTTGACAGCATAGCTACATCAAGAAAACGCTTTGTCGATTCCTTTGCGCACGAGATGAAAACTCCGCTTACTTCGATAATCGGTTTTGCCGATATCCTCAGAAGCAGAAGAGTTGTGTCGGATCAGCAGAGAATGGATTATTCTAATATTATAATCGAAGAAGCTACGAGAATGAAATCACTCTCTGGAAAGCTTTTGGAAATGGCAACAACAGACACGGCAAACATCGAGCTTTCGGATGTCTTTGTTCCGGAGCTTTTGATGGAGGTATATAACTCCACAGTTCCGCTTGTCGCAAAGAAGCATATCAATCTGAGAATTGCCTCGAAGCGTGTGTGGATAAGAGCAGACAGAGAGCTTTTCAAATCTCTGCTTTATAACCTTATCGACAATGCCTGCAAGGCGAGCGAGGACGGAAGCGAAATCAGAATGGTTTGTACGACAGAGGGCGACCGTGCGCTTATTTGCGTAGCCGACGACGGCGTAGGAATGGCAAGAGAAGACTTAATCCGTGTAACAGAGCCGTTCTATATGGTTGATAAATCACGCTCGAGAAAAGCAGGCGGTGCTGGACTCGGACTTTCCCTTTGTGCCGAGATAGCGAAAAAGCATAACGCTCAGTTTACCATTGATTCAATACTCGGCGAGGGTACAATGGTAACAATCAATATTAAATGCTTTGTTAAGAAGGGAGGGTACACGATAGATGAATATGAAGATGATGCCGACTATGAAGCACAAGGCGACACGAAAGAAGAAACAGGTGCTTCAGCCGACACCGGCTCAGCAAAGTCAGCCGACAAAGACTCAGCAGACACCAACAGCATCCCAGTCGGAACAGAAGAATACTCCAGTGACGACACAGGAGACATCGACCTCGCAGGAGACGACAGCGAATACATCTCCGATACGGTTGATTACGAATCTGAAGATGATAACCTGGGTGAAGAAGAAGGCGGAGAAGACGAGCTTTGAGCTTGCGACAAAGTCTAAGGAAGAGCTTATCAAGACTTTCTATCCTTATGGCATCATGCTTGCGCTTGCAATATTGCTGACAATCGGAAGCTTCCTTGTGTTCAATCGTTTACCCAACTATAAAAATACCGTTCATTCCACCGAGGTGAACGAGCAGAAAACGGTTTATTCTGACGAAACCATGAGCTTTGTCGGAATAAACGATTTAAAGAACTTTGACGATCTAGCCAAGGCGGATATGCCGAAAGCGGCGGACGAACAATATGTGAGTGAAATTTCAGATATAATAAGTAAGCTTTATTCTGACGCCACACCGAGCAGTGAAAGTGATTTGGTTGGTAAATTCACCTACTACACATTTGGCGGTGCAAGCATATCGGACGATGAAAATGCGAACTACTCAAGTCATGAATTTCATTCCGACTACGCCAAGAGTGAGGGCGGCAATTTCACGGGCTATTCAGAAGGTATACTTTTGGTTGCCCAAGATGTTCAGTACAATGCTCAAAACGGAAAAAGCTACTGCCTGTCTGTAATTTCCTGCGGTGATAATTACTACTATTTCAATCTGGTGGGGGCAAGCGGTGACAACCTTTCTGCCGAAGATTTTTACAGCGTCATCAGCGAATTGGACGTAAATTCGTGGAATGTTGAGGCGGGCAATCTAACAGATGTTTTTGCGGATCTTACTTCCGATTATCTAAGCGGAAACATTTACTCCGGTTCTAAGTTTGATTATATCAGTAAAATCGAGAGCACTATTGATGACGATGAGGTCAGAAGATTTTTCGAGAGACTGACAAGCCTTGCTTTGGATTATGACGATGAGAACGGATGCCTAAACGACAACTATTCGTTTGCGGGAATCAAAATTCCCAAGCTTGTGCAGAAGGCATGTATGGCGCTCGAGGGTTCAAGCAAGAAAACACTCGACGGCTCAAGCATCGTTATAACAAGCGATTCAGAGTTTTACGGCGGCTACAAGCTCGGATTTATTTACGATTTGCATTCGGGCGAGATAAGCGGCTTCGGTCTTTGCAAGTAAGAGGTAAGTTATGCTGTTGATACACATAAACAGTTCTCAGAAAAAAGAGCAGATTCAAAGCCTTGCCAAAAGGCTTAATCAGGAAATAAGAACTTTCTCGGCGGCTGAATACGACTTGACTCTTGCTTCCCTGTTAAAAGGGGACAAGCCTAAAAATAAGCCCAAGCTTCCGCCACTTTATGTCATGCCCGATATAATCATTTTTTCGGGACTTCGTGATATGGAGCTCGATAAATTTCTCGATGAATACAAAAAAGCCGAAATTGCACCAACTCCGCTAAAGGCGGTGGTCACGCCGTATAATCTGAATTTTAAAATCGGCGAGCTGACGGAGCATCTGAAAGCAGAGGCTGCGGCAAGAAGCTGAATATCTTAAAGTTAACCGTTTCCGAGAGGAAGCGGTTTTCTTTTTCGTTAGTCTCAGTGATTTGACTGTCGGTCATTATGTATTGATAATTTAAGCTTGTTGTGGTAAAATTAAACTGTTAGCCTGCGTTAACGCACAGAGATATCTCGTGCCGAGGCTGACGAATGGAGGATATATTAAATGGCTTTTATGGAGAAAAGACCGAGAAAGTTCGGAGACCGCCGAGACGGTCACTGGGTTAAGGATGCTCCCGGCATGAATGTTGTCATGGCAGACTTGTACCCCAAGAGAACCGACAGCGAGGTCTACCTGAAACAGGAGCTTGATGTTACCAAGCTTTTGGAATATATAGCAAAGAAGAACGAAGAGCACCCAGAATACAAGACCACAATTTTTCACTGTATAGTTTTGGCGGTTGCGAGAATTCTCAACGAGAGAAGATATATGAACCGTTTCATTCAGGGTGGAAGAATTTATGAGCGTGACGAGATTGTTTTAGGCTTCACGGCTAAGAAACGCTTTACCGACCATGATGAAGAGTGCCTTATGCTCTACAAGGCAAAGGGCAGCGACGACCTCGATTTTGTTTCCAAGAAAATTTACGGTGAAGTAAAGGAAATGAGAGACAGAGAGAAGCAAATCGGAATTGACGATATTCTCGATACATTCGGAAAGCTTCCGAGACTTCTTCTTATGTTCATCGTCAGAGTTGTCCGCTGGCTTGATTTCTGGGGAAAGGTTCCTAAGGCACTCACGGACGGAGATATCAACTATGCATCTGTTATACTCTCGAACCTCGGCAGCATCAAGACCGATGCGGTTTACCATCATTTGAGCAACTATGGCACGGCTTCTATTTTCATCACACTCGGAGTCATGCATAAGGCTCAGAGAGTTATGGAGGACGGAAGCGTTGAGATAAGAGATGTTATGAATATCGGTGCAATTCTCGATGAAAGAATTGCCGACGGATTCTATTTTGCACGCTCACTCAAGCTTTTGCAGCATATTTGCGACAATCCCGAGCTGCTTGATAAGCCGTTAGAGGAGGACAGCGGATATGACTACAAATAAGTTAAATGAGCCGCTTCTGACTAAATTTCAGAAAAGCTCACTGAGATTTCCGATTCCCGAGACGGTCAAGACTCCGTGGTTCAAGGTGGCAAACGAGGACGGACTTTCCACAACTCTCGATTATTTCGACGGCTCTATGATAGACGCTATCGAGGCCTCTGCAATGGCAGTGCCGAAGAAAGCTATAGCGTATAATTTTTACGGAAATAAGGTTACTTATAAGGACTTTATTTTACAGGTTCACATTACGGCAAGGGCACTCGTTGCTTACGGCGTCAAGCCGGGCGACAGAGTCACCGTTTGTATGCCGAACACGCCACAGGCACTTATCATGTTCTATGCATGCAACAGAATAGGTGCGGTCGCAAGCATGATTCATCCGCTTTCGGGTGAAGAAGAGATTGTCAATTATATCAACAACGCTAACTCTGTTTTGTGTCTCACGCTTTTGCAGTTCTATCCTAAGTTTGAGAAAATAATGGACAGACTTTCAAATAAAAATCTCGTCATTTGCGATATTACGGACGGTCTTGTCGGTGCTAAAAAGCTTCTTTTCCCACTGACAAGAAAGGGCGTTAAGCCGCTTCCGAAAAACAGCACGGCAATCAAGTGGAAGGACTTCATTCTCGGCGGTAAGAAATATCGCGGAGAGTATATTTATCACGCAAAGAGCGATGAAATCGCCGCAATTTTATATTCGGGCGGCACAACGGGAACAAGCAAGGGAATTTTGCTTACCAATCTCAATTTTAACGCTCTCGCTCTTCAGACGGGCACGGCAGGGGACTGCATCATTCCCGGTCACACTATGCTTTCCATTATGCCTGTTTTCCACGGCTTCGGACTTGGGGTTTGCATTCACACAATTCTTTACTGGGGATGCACATGCATACTCGTTCCGCAGTTCAATGTAAAGACTTACTGCGGCTTGCTCAAAAAGTACAAGCCTAATTTGATAGCGGGCGTGCCTACGCTTTATGAGGCACTGCTTAGAATAGAGGATGCGAAAACTCTCGATTTGTCTCAGCTTGAGGGAATGTTCTCTGGCGGCGACAGCCTCAGCGTGGAACTCAAGACAAAGGTGGATGAGTTCATCACGGCTCACGGAGCAAAGGAACAGGTCAGAGAGGGCTACGGTACGACAGAGTGCGTCACAGCTTCTTGTCTCACTCCGAGATTTAAGTACAAAGAGGGCTCTATCGGAATTCCGTTCCCTGATACCTACTACAAGATAGTTATGCCGTCCACTCACGAGGAAGTTCCTTACGGAACAATCGGAGAGATTTGCATAGCAGGCCCGACGGTTATGCAGGGATATATGAATAACCCCAAGGAGACGGCACAAACGCTC
>CAVBOS010000039.1:0-13130 GCA_963597005.1 Lachnospiraceae bacterium | reverse complement strand
ATAAAGATTTTTGATACCTTTACATTCTCCGTTCCCGTGATATTCGAGAGGCGGATTCTGATTTTGTTTCCCGAAAAGACTGATTTAAAAGGATATCTCAGTGTGATATCCTTTGCGTAAGCCGCAGGAAGTCTGTCGCTTGTCGAAATTGCATTGCCCCAAACGGCAACCCATTTTGAAAACTGTTTGTCGTTGTTAGTCATAAGGCCACTCCTATTCTTTCTTAACCCAGTAATTATAGCATAACAAAAGCCGTTTTCAAAGAATTTATTTATGAACAGAAGGAAAATTCAAGCAGCACAGAGCAATACATTCTGTACCCGTATTTCTTTATTTGTACAATATTTAGTGCTGACAAAGAAAGTCAAAAAAAGTTTTTATTTCCTTGCAAAATTTTATTTTTTCTGATGATTTTTATTTACATTTATGTTAAAATGTGCTTGAAAGTGAATTTATAGTACTTTAACTTTTAATGAGGTAATATTGTGGCAGTAATTTTTCTCACAAGCAGTCCCACCGGCCCGCTTGACGGAACACGAAAAACAAACGGATTTGACGAGATGAACGGCTTTCGGAAAACTCTCAAAAACTATTGGAAGCCAAATTCAAAGTGCATAATCGCTTGTGCCGACCCTTCCGACAGAATGAGAAACATGGAGATGCTCGACTACTTCAAATCGGTTTGCGATTTATCCGATATGAGTTTCGACAGCTTTGATTTACTTGATGATTACCGCCGTGATATAACGGACGAAGAGATTCTTTCCTATGATGTGATTATCTTAGGCGGAGGGCACGTGCCTACGCAAAACAGGTTTTTCACGGAAATAGGACTCAGAAGAAAGCTTTTGGGTTTTGAAGGTATCATAATCGGCATAAGTGCCGGCTCGATGAATGCCGCAGAGGTGGTTTATGCCCAGCCTGAGCTTGAAGGCGAATCCGTCGATCCCGATTATCAGAGATTTCTTGTCGGTTTGGGACTTACAGAGCACATGATTTTACCGCATTATCAGCAAGTAAAGGACAACTACCTTGACGGCAGATTGCTTTTTAAGGACATCACGCTTCCCGACAGCATCGGAAGATGCTTCACGGTTTTGCCTGACGGATCTTATCTGCTGTCGGTAGACGGGGAAGAAACAGTTTTCGGAGAAGCGTACAAAATCGCAAACGGTGTCCTCACCAAGGTATGTGAAAACGATGGCTGTGTTGGAGGAGTTGAATTTTATGGCAAATGACAAGAAGTACAAAGGCAAAATGATTAAGCTTGAGAAAATTTTCAAGCGTTACACCGACAGTGATAAGGGACTCACGCTAAAGCAAATTGCCGATAAGCTTAAAGAGTATGACGATTCAGCCGACAGAAAAACTCTTTATCGTGACTTTGACGATTTAAGAGCGGCAGGCATCGAGGTTGAGTCAAAGCGTGTGGGAAAAAGCACCGTCTATTATGTAGAGGACGATTTATTCGATTTAGCCGAGCTTAAAATTTTGATTGACAGCATTCAGGCATCAAAGTTTATCACACCGAAGAAGTCAAAGATAATCGTAAACAAGCTTAAGACCCTCACAAGCGTAAACCGTGCCGAGGGACTCGCCCGTGAGGTTATAATCGAGCCGGTAAAGGCAGAGAACGAAAATGTTCTTTATAATGTCGACCACATTAACGAAGCAATCTGCAAAGAAAGACAAATTTCCTTCCAGTACTATTCATACGGCGTCGATAAGAGAAGAAAGCCGAGACACGAGGGAAAAATTTACCACGTAAGTCCGTGGGCACTTGTCTACAACCGTGACAAGTATTATCTCATTGCTTACAGCACCGATCACCCAGGAGATCTCGTTCACTACAGAGTAGACCGAATGGACAAGGTCAATGTGGAAGAAAAAGAAAAACGTGTCGGTGAAGAGTTCTTCAAAAAGCGTGAAACGAAGAACTACCTCACAAAGACCTTCAGTATGTACCGAGGCGACAAAGAAGAGAAAGTCACATTTGAGTGCACAAACGCTCTTGCAGATGTAGTCATAGACCGCTTCGGAAAAGATCCTGTTTTCGAGATAATTGATGACGAGCACTTCAGATTCAGCACCGAAATCGGAATCAGCCGCCAGTTCTACGGCTGGGTCGCAGGCATCGGTAAGGATATGAAGATTGTCGCACCGCAATCTGTTGTTGACGGATACACGTCCTATCTTGACGAGATTTTAAAAAGCTATTAATAAAGATAACCGTAAGGAGACAGTTTTTCTGTCTCCTTTTTATATGCAACGAAAAAGAAGAAATCCACCCGAACAGACGGATTTCTTCTTTTGTTTGGATAAACTGAACTTTTGGAAGCTTCTAAATTACAGAATATAGATAAGGCATGAAACAACCGTGCTTGTAAGACCGACAAGAGCCTCATAAGGAATGAGCTTCATTCTCTCTTTAATCTGCATATTGACCGAACCGCCTGTAGCGTGGAAGAACGAGCCGTGCGGAAGTGAATCGACAACTGTTGCGCCTGCATGAATCATTGCGCCTGCGTCAATAGCGGAAACTCCACTGCTTATAAGTGTTCCCGAGAATGTCTGAGACGCTACAGTAGCACCTGCAGTTGTGGAAGCTGTTGCGGCTGCCATGAGGATACCCGCAATCGGAGCGAGGAGGAACGACGGAATATTTGCAATCTCGAGCAGAGAAATCATATCGTACTGAATAGCGGAAGCCTTAATGATGCCCGCAAGAGTACCTGTGCCGATGAGGAGAATTGAAACACCGACAACCTTGCTGAGTCCAAATTCTGTGTATGAAACGATGTGCTTAATCTGACCGCAGCAAAGCATGGACACGACACCGCCGACAGGAAGAGCGATGAGCGGATCGATTGAAATCGAGCAAATCGGTCTGAGTGCAAGAAGAATGATAACAACGAGCGGACCGGATATAGCGGCAATAAACGAAGGGAGCTTCTTCTCCTCCACCTCACCTAGATCCTTCTCTGTTACCTTAACTTCGTTCTTCTTGGAAAGAAGCGTGGAAAGAAGAATAGTGACCACGAGAGCAACCAAAGCAGGAACGATGTTTCTAATCATGAGAGCCGTGAGGTCAATCTCGAAAGCCTCGGCAGTTGCAATTGTATTTGGGTTTGGGGAAATAATGTTGCCTGCCTTGCCGCCGCCTATCATAGCGAGAAGCACTGCCGGCTTGTTGATGTCGGCTTTAACAGCAATTGCCATTGCAATCGGAGCAACAGTGATAACGGAAATGTCGATAAAAACACCGACCGCGCAAATAATCATTGTTGCGACAGAAACTGAAACGAGAGCAAATTTCTGACCGAGCTTTTTGACAATAACGTCAGCTATTTTTTCGGCTGAGCCCGTCTTAATCAAAGCTCCCGCAAGAATACCCGATGTCAAAATTCTGAGAACGGAGCTCATCATGCTCGAAGCACCCGTTACCATTGTGCTAACGGTACCCGTGAGTCCGCCGCCACCGATAAGTCCGCCGATTAAAGCACCTAAAATAAGGCTGTAAGCGGGATGAACCTTTTTAATAATGAGAAAAATCGCTACAACAAGTCCTACAACAGCACCGAGCGTTGAAAACTGTATCGCATCCATAAAGAACACCTCTTCTGAATAATATTTCGTTAATTAATTCACATGTGATTTTTATGGTTTTAGTATAAAGAATTTGCGGTTCTTCTTAAATGTTACCGATAACAAATTGTATCCATAATTTTTAGGCTTTTTCTCAAAAAATTTTGTTTTGGGTCACAAATAAAAATATCCCTCAAATTTTCTTTGAGGGATACAAAAATCATTTCTTCTGACCGTAATAAGCATTTGGGCCGTGCTTTCTCATATAGTGCTTGTCCTGATATCTCTGCGGTGCGGCTTCGGCATCAAATTTCACCTGTCTTGTGAATATTGCCATCTTTGCAACTTCCTCGAGAACAACGGCATGATATACCGCCTCGGCGGCATTCTTTCCCCAAGTGAACGGGCCGTGGCTGTGACAGACAACAGCGGGCACTGCCTTAGGGTCAATCCCACGGTTTTTGAAAGTCTCGACTATGCTGTGACCCGTGTTCATCTCGTAGTCCTCGTCAAGCTCCTCCTGAGTCAAATGGCGTGCGCACGGAACTGCACCGTAAAAATAATCGGCATGAGTTGTTCCGTAGCAAGGAATGTCCTCCCCAGCCTGTGCCCAAGCGACAGCATACGGACTGTGAGTGTGAACAATTCCGCCAATCTCAGGAAAATTATTATACAGCACCAAATGAGTCTTAGTGTCCGAGGACGGATTCAAATCGCCCTCAACTTTATTTCCGTTCAAGTCCATGACGACCAAGTCCTCGGGCTTTAATTCATCGTAGTCGACTCCTGACGGCTTTATAACAAAAAGACCCTTTTCCCTGTCGATTCCGCTGACATTACCCCAGGTGTAGGTTACAAGTCCTCTTTTTGGCAGCTCCATATTGGCTTTATAGACCTCAAGCTTCAATTCTTCAAGCATAATTATCCTCCGTTATTTATCACACACTTAATTTTAATTGACATAACAAATACCCAAACAGATGTCTTACCGATTTATACAAATAAGCTTTATCCCGTAAACCGCCCTTTCTCTTTTTTTAGCTTTGTGCGTGGGCGACCACAGGTCGCCCCTACGGGCAGAGACTTGAATGTAAACTGCGTACATCTTTTTTAGATTTAAATCACACATTACTTTGCTCTGCACAAAAAAGAACTGTCCAATCCCGTAGGGGCGGTCTTTGACCGCCCTTTCTCTTTTTTAGCTTAGTGCGAGGTCGACCTCAGGTCGCACACACGGGTGGTTACACAAATGTAAATTGAAACAGCTTTACAGCTTCGACATATTTAACATCTGCACTTTGATTATATAATTAAAGCTTATTTTTTTCAATAAAAAAGAACTCCGCAAAAGCAGAGTTCTCTTAATTTATCTGTTACCGTAAAGGTTTTTAACCTTAAGTCTGGACATAGCTCTCGAAAGAGTAGCCTCTGCAGAATAATACTCCATACGTGATTTCTTCTGGAGCATCTCCTCCTTAGCCTTCTCCGCTTCGTAGCGTGCTCGGTTTTCATCGATTTCATCGGGACGTTCAGCCGAGTTGACGAGCATAAGAACCTCGTTGTCCTCAATCTTGAGAATACCCTGAGAGACGGCTGCATACTGATTCTCTCCGCCCGGTGCTCTGTAAACAATAGTACCGGCTTCGACAGCGGCAACGGTATTTGTGTGGTCGGCAAGAACACCGACCTGACCGTCACTTGCCGGGAAAATCAGCGATTCGCACGGACCGGAATAGAATGTGGAGTCGCTCTCAAGAATAATGAGCTTAAACTCCTTCATCAGCCTTCCTCCGCCATTGCCTTAGCCTTAGCGACAACATCGTCAATAGTACCGACGTTAAAGAATGCTGCCTCCGGATACTCGTCCATCTCGCCGTCAACAATCATCTTGAAGCCGCGGACAGTCTCCTTAAGCGGAACATAAACACCCTCGATACCTGTGAACTTTGCTGCAACGCTCATCGGCTGAGATAAGAATCTCTGAACCTTTCTTGCACGGTTAACGATGTGCTTATCCTCATCGGAAAGCTCATCCATACCGAGAATTGCGATGATATCCTGAAGCTCGTTGTACTTCTGGAGAATCTCCTGAACCTTTCTTGCTACCTCGTAGTGCTCCTTGCCGACGATGTCCGGCTCGAGAATTCTCGATGTGGACTCAAGCGGATCAACGGCAGGATAAATGCCCTGCTCGGCAATCTTACGGCTGAGAACCGTTGTAGCGTCAAGGTGAGTAAAGGTTGTGGACGGAGCAGGGTCTGTAAGGTCATCGGCAGGAACGTAAACAGCCTGAACCGAAGTAACGGAACCACGCTTTGTGGATGTGATTCTCTCCTGAAGAGCACCCATCTCGTTAGCAAGAGTCGGCTGATAACCAACAGCTGAAGGCATACGTCCGAGAAGTGTGGAAACCTCAGAACCTGCCTGAACGAAACGGAAGATGTTATCAATAAAGAGAAGAACGTCCTTGTTTTCTTCGTCTCTGAAATACTCAGCCATGGTAAGTCCCGAAAGGGCAACTCTCATACGAACACCCGGGGACTCGTTCATCTGACCGAAAACGAGAGCTGTCTTTTCGCTGACTCCGCTCTCCTTCATCTCTCTCCAAAGGTCGTTACCCTCACGGCTACGCTCACCGACACCGGTGAAAATTGAGTAACCGCCGTGCTCTGTTGCGACGTTGTGGATAAGCTCCTGGATAAGAACTGTTTTACCGACACCGGCACCGCCGAAAAGACCGATCTTACCTCCCTTTGGGTAAGGCTCGAGCAAATCGACAACCTTGATGCCTGTCTCGAGAATATCTACGGCAGGTCTCTGATCTGCATAACCGGGTGCTGCACGGTGAATGGACATATGCGGCTCTTCAGCGGAAACCGCCTCACCGCCGTCAATCGGCTCACCGAGAACGTTGAACATTCTTCCGAGTGTGCACTCACCGACAGGAACCTCAATGGTCTTTCCGTCAGAAACGACCTCCATTCCGCGGTACATATCCTCGGACTGAGACAAAACGATGCATCTTACGGTGTTGTCACCGACATGCTGCTGAACCTCCATAACACGGGTTTCGCCGTTTACCTCAACCTTGAGTGCGTCCTTAATCTTAGGAAGAACGCCGTCCTCAAATTTTACATCAATAACAGGACCCGAAATTCGGATTATTTTTCCTTTATTCAAAAAAGTCCGCCTCCTGTTTTTATCTTATTTTCGTGTGTTTTCTTCTGAGCCTTTGCACCGGCGGAAACCTCTGTGATTTCCTGAGTGATGGCAGCCTGTCTTACTCTGTTGTACTGAATCTGAAGATCCGAGAGCAGCTCCTCGGCATTTCTGTTAGCCGAATCCATAGCCGACATTCTCGCATTCTGCTCAGCACAGAACGAGTAAACAAGCGCACCGTAAATATAACCTGCAATATAGCTCGGCATCATGTGATTGAGAACCGAGTTTGCGCTTGGCATAAACTCAAAAGGATTCGAGATTTTCTTCTCAACCGTCGGGGTGTGAAAATCACTGCGGTGGAAAGGAAGAATTCTCGTACGAACTGTTTCTGTTTCTACACTGTTTTTCATGTTAGTGAAGATAACATATATTTTCTCGATACCGCCCTTGCCGTAATTCTCGAGAAGAATGTTTGTAATTTCTCTTGCACGGCGCATGGTAGGGTTCTGAGCAGTATAAAGAAAGCTTCTCTCAATCGGAATATGATGAGAGTTAAAATAGTGTCTGCCATACTCGCCGACAACGAACAGCTTTGTGTCTGGGTGCTCCTGAAGCATTTTTTCAGCTTCACGGATAACATTCATGTTATACGCACCCGCAAGACCCTTATCAGCTGTGACTACAAGACAAGCATAAGTGCCGTTTAGCGGAACTTCACCCGATGCGGGATAGAAGTAAGGCGACTCAACGCCGTCCGCTGTACGGAAAATACGCTTAATCTCTGTCGAAAGTGCCTCGAAGTAAGGTCTTGCTTTCTCCCTCTCCGCCTTAGCTTTAGTAAGCTTGGTGGATGCGATGAGGTACATGGCGTTCGTTATTTTCTGAGTTTCTCTGACACTGTCAATTCTGCTTTTTATTTCATTGGAATTAGCCAAAACTCAACATCCTTTCTGTTAGGATATTGTAGAGACATACTCTTTGGATGCATCAAGAATAGCAGCCTTTGCTTCATCCGAAAGCTTTCCTTCGCTTATTACAGAATCGAGAACAGCAGAACATTTCATCTTAACATAATCGATAAGACCTGTTCTGACTTCCTCAATCTTGTCTACAGCAACACCCTGGAAGGCATGACCGAGAGCAGCGATAAGGATGATAACCATTTCCTCCTGAGAGAACGGATTATACTGTGGCTGACGAAGTAATCTCATAAGTCCTGCACCGTAATCGAGCTGACGGCGCGTCTGGTCGTCAAGGTCACTGGAGAACTGTGTGAAGACCTCCATCTCACGGTACTGTGCAAGGTCGAGTCTGATAGCACCCGTAGCCTTCTTCATCGCCTTTGTCTGAGCGTCACCGCCGACTCGGGAAACGGAAAGACCGACGTTAACAGCAGGACGCTGACCTGCGTTAAAGAGGTTGGACTCAAGGAATATCTGTCCGTCTGTGATGGAAATGATATTTGTAGGAATATAAGCCGAAACGTCACCCGCCTGTGTCTCAACGATAGGAAGTGCGGTCAAAGATCCGCCGCCCTTAGCGTCTGAAAGGTGAGCAGAACGCTCGAGAAGTCTTGAATGGAGATAGAAAACATCGCCGGGGTAAGCTTCACGTCCCGGTGAACGCTCAAGAAGCAAGCTCAAAGCTCTGTAAGCGATAGCGTGCTTGGAGAGATCATCATAAACGATTAAGACATCCTTGCCCTTGCCCATGAAGTACTCGCCGATTGCGGTACCTGTGTAAGGAGCGATGTACTGCATAGGAGCAGTCTCGGAAGCGGAAGCACATACAACGATTGTGTACTTAAGTGCGCCTCTTTTTCTGAGGTTTTCAACGAGCTGTGCAACGCTTGAGGACTTCTGACCGATAGCGACATAGATGCAAACAACATCCTTGCCCTTCTGGTTAAGAATAGTATCAAGTGCGATAGCTGTTTTACCTGTCTGACGGTCACCGATGATAAGCTCACGCTGACCACGACCGATTGGGAACATGGAGTCAATTGCGAGAAGACCTGTCTCCATCGGCTTGTTAACAGGCTGACGGTCAATGATTCCCGGTGCGGGGCTCTCGATTGCTCTGAAGTCCTCAGACTCAATAGCACCCTTATCATCGATAGGATTGCCGAGGGCGTCAACAACTCTGCCCAAGAATCCGTCACCGACAGGAACACCTGCGATGCGGTTTGTTCTTCTTACTCGGCTGCCCTGGAGAATCTCTCTGTCGTCGCCAAAAAGAATACAACCGACTGTGTCTTCTTTAAGGTCCTGAACAAGACCTCTTACGCCGCCGTCGAAGATGAGAATCTCGCCGTAGCGTGTGTTCGGAAGACCGCTTACGTTTGCGATACCGTCACCTACGCTGATAACCGTACCGACTTCCTCATTGAGAAGCTCGGGAGTCCAGTTGACGACGGTTTCCTTCATAAGAGGAATGACGTTCATATCGCTTACTGCGATAGCATTGAGTCTTTCCTCGAGCTGGCGAAGCTTTCCCTCTTTAGTCCAGTCGATAACCGACTCGACTCTGACGGAACCGCTTCCCGGAATAACTACAATCTTAAAGCCCTCTGTGATGGACTCATCCTTATCCCAAAGGAGCTTTACTGTTGTGGAATACTTTTTTTCGAGATACTTGACAAGTCTCTCTTTATCTTTCTCTGCCGGCTCAGTTGCGCTGAGCATAAGAGCTCTGATTGGTTCGTTAGGTGCAAGCATAATCAGACCTCCTCGGTGGAATCAAGAAAATCAGCAAGTGTATCACCGGAGTTGACGATCTTAGCAACCGCCTCACGTGTAATATCTTTGATTTCTGTTTGTGCTGAAGCAAGAATACTCTTCTTCTCTGCCTCGGCATTTGCTCTTGCGTCGGCAAGAATTTCTTTTGCCTCTGCTTCGGCATCCGCGATTTTTTCGGCAACTTCCTTTTCGGTAGCCTTCAGGGTCTCAGCTCTCTTAGCTGCAATCTCCTTGTCGGCATTGCCCATCTTGGAGTTGTACTCGGCAACCTTAGCCTCAGCCTCGCTGATAGCATTTTTTGCATCGTCATCCGCCTTCTTGTAAGCAGCCTGACGCTTATCCATAAAGTCTTTGACAGGCTTGAAAAGCAGGATATATAAACCGCCGATAAGAATGACGAAATTCAGCATATGAAGCAGAATCTGCTGTAAATTAATATTTAGTGGCATGCTCATTTCATCCTTTCTGTTAAACTTTTAAGTTTCATCAAAGAACGAATATGATGAGGATAGCAATAACAAGAGCGTAAATGATTGCTGTTTCAACGAAGACAAGACCGAGCATAAGAGTTGTTCTGATCTTACCCTCTGCCTCAGGCTGACGTGAAATACCCTCGAGAGCCTTAGCAACAGCAAGACCCATACCGATAGCACCACCGCAAGCTGCGAAGCCGATTGCGATACCTGCGCCGTTTGCCTTACCGCTTGTTGCAGTAGCGTCTGCGTCGGATGTGGAAACGATCTGTGTTCCCTCGGATGTAGATGTAGCTGTTTCATCAGCGAATGCCGGAACAGCAGCTGCACAAATAAGCATTACTACGCAAAGAGCAGCAAATAATCTTTTTAATACATTTTTCATGATAATTATTTCCTTTCTTATCTTGCTTTGACTTTTTTGGGTTTCTTTTCTTTCTTCTCAGTTTTTTCGGAGACTTCACCGTAGAACAATGCTGTGAGCATGGTTAAGACGTATGCCTGAATCAATGCGTGCAGTAAGGTGAAAAGTATTCCTACCAATACCGGGAGTACAAAGCTTAAATAGATGTTGTAGTATACAAGCTCGGTAACAAGAAGTCCGCTGAGCAATGCTCCGAAAAGTCGGAAGCTCATTGAAATCGGAAGCGAAAACTCCTTGAGTGTCAAGCCTATACCCTTGATGCCGTTACCCGCAATTCCTCCGGACATGATGACGCCGTAAGAGAATACACCAAGTGCTATAGCACAGTTGATGTCAGACATCGGGGCCGGTAAAGTTGTCGAAATCCCTGCTGTTGAGACTACCTGGATACCAAATAGCTCAAAGAATGTTCCGGTAAAAATGTAGCAGCCGGCGCCGAAAATGTAGGCACGAAGGAACTTATTCCTCTCGGGGCTGTTGCTTTTCGCCATAGAATCAAAGAGTCCGACAAGTGTTTCGAGCAGAAGCTGGAATTTTCCCGGTACAATCTTAAATCTCGGAATGAAGAAAATCCTGACGATTGCCGCAAACAGAAGTAAGCAGGCGCACACTATCAAAGATGATACGTAAGCAGGATTGACATCGACAATGCCGAAAAGATTTACCTTATTCGTCTCGTGAAGAACAGCGTCACGCATAACTTCACTTATGCTCTCGCCGGAACTGTAAGAACCGTTCAGAAGCATTGAGCCGATAAAGAAAACTACTACCAAAAGCACTATTACCGATATACTCGTTCTTTTTTGCTTTTTACTCATAAGCACTCTCCTTTCCTAGTGCAATATGCAATATACAATATACACAATATTATACTTGCATTTTACTTCTGAATTTTCAAAAAGTAAAGTCACTTTATAAAAAAATATTAAGGTTTTATAAATAAAAAAGTTATATTTATAAATGACATATTTATATATCTAAATATGATATATATATCAAATTTATACTTGTCACAAACAAGATATAGATATAATATCACAAAAATTTTCGCCCGCAAAACACATAATCCGTCACTCTTTACAAAGTTCCGGAAATTCATAAAACAACTAAAAAAATCAGCAAAAAAGTGTTGACAAAACAGCATTTACGGATTATAATATAAAAGCTGTTTGAGTTAACGGCAATGAGCAAAATGTGCGCTCGTAGCTCAGCTGGATAGAGTGTCTGGCTACGAACCAGAAGGTCGGGGGTTCGAGTCCCTCCGGGCGCGCCAAGCAGACAATCATTTGATTGTCTGCTTTTTTATTTTCTGTATTATTGAAGCGAATCAAATATATATTCCCGAAGGACGGTCATTGACCGCCCTTTTTCTTTTATATGCGACACCCCCTACGGGCTTCCCTCCAAAACGAAAAAAGGAATGACCTAAATCACTCCCTTAATCTAACTATTATTCTGCCGTTTATTCTGTCGGCTCAGTATTTTCTGTTATCGGTTCACTTGTCGGCTCAACCGTTTCTTCCTGTTCGCTTGAAGTCTCCGCTTCAACCTCACTCGTGCCTGTTTCGGAACTTTCTTCTGTCGGTTCTGTTGTCGGTGTAGGCTCAAGTGTCGGCTCAACACTTGGTGTTACTGTCGGTTCGGGTGTTACAATCAGCTCGATTGTCGGCTCAGTTTCGGATACTTCGGAATTGTTTTCGATTACTTCCGTTCCGTCCTCATTGATGATTGTTATCTTATCATTATCAATTACAATTTTTGACGGTAATGCAGAATTACTTGTCTCTGTATTAGCAACAAATATCTCATATGAGATTTTTCCTTGTGATGTATAGCTTGTTGCACAATCGTCAATGTTTAATGATGAAGTAATGTATAAATAACCGTATGTAAGATAAGTTGGAATACGATTTTTTAAGAACTCATAAAGCGTTTTTCCTTGAGCGTTAAGACCACTTGAAACCTCTAATTCCACAGTAGACAATCGTGTTGCCCCACTCGGTAGCTCGTCCACCACTTTAAGGCTGTAGTTATTTTCGCTGTTAAGCTCCTTGATAGCAGCTGCGAACTCTTCCTTGACCTTTGCAACCGCATTGTCGTACTCCTCTTGACTGGAGCAAGCGAAGCCGTAGTAGCCTTTCATAAAGCTTGAATAACTCGGTGTGCCGTTCTGGTGGTCAAAATATCTGTCGCTGTCGCAGTCCACCTTGTACCACTTGTTTCCGTCCACCGTCACCCTATTGTAGCTATGGATACCGTAGCCAGTAGAATACTCTCCAAAAGTAAGATATTCATCAGGAACACCGATTAACATAGCAATATTTTCAAAAATTGTTGAAGCACCACCGCAATCAGTACCGTGAGTAATTAATCCACCGTAAAGAGTGCTGCAATAACCGTTTGTATTGTTATATCCCGCTGTTCTTGTTGTTACCTCATAGGAATACAGGAACTTGTTAAACAGACTATCTTCTCTGTTTCCTAACCAAGCACTGTAATTGTTCTTTATCTGAGAAAGTGCGTATCTGCTGCTGTCTCTCTCATTATTTAACTCTGTTGACTCCTCTCTTTCACTCCAAGTAGCATCGTTCATATCATTGGTTAATCTGTAAATACTTGACGGAATATCCGCAATCTGAACGAACTTGTAATCGTAGCTTACGCTTAAATTGTTTCTGTCTGTTCTCGTGAACTTGATTGTTACTTTTCCGCTTGTTGCCTTTTTCGGCTCAATGCTTATGCCCTTGC